>JBAXGO010000087.1:0-1515 GCA_037139335.1 bacterium | reverse complement strand
GATGTTCTTCTGGATTCGACATCGTACACAATGATTACATACATAATTTATAGACTATGTATGATGAAACACTAAAATCCCCTACTTATCAAGTATGGCTCATATTCTTGTTCTTCCATGAGATGTTTGGTTAGTTTGTATAATTCTATTTTTATCATGCCATCGTATGAAAATTTTCGTTTCAGTTTGGGATGTTCAAAAGTTTCAGAGAGTTTATCTTCAAATTCCTGTACAAATATTTTTCTACCTTCTTCATTTAATATGCAGTAGTTTAAATCTTTATTGAAGTGTTCTAATTTGAGCATTCTTTTATTTACAAGTTTAAATATTGTTTGGAATGTAATCGAGGGTTTGAATAGTTCTGCAATATCTAGGCTCAAAGAGAATCTTGCATCAGATGGTTCGTGCAAATAACTTATTGTTGGATTCAACTGAGTATGGTAAATCTTTGATGTTACTTTGGAATAAAGCATCGAATTTCCAAAGCTTATTAGAGCATTTATTGGGTTATCAGGGGGTCTTTTGACTCTATTTCTGAATTCAAATTCAGCCATTAGAAAGTGATTAAAAGTAGAATAAAACTTTTCCCAGATTTCACCTTCGACTCTTAGTATTTCAAATATAGTTTCTGTATATTCAAGTTTTTGAGCAGATTTTTTAATTGATGTTATTATAGATGAACTTAGATCTCCGTGTTTATAATAATGTGTCAAAATATATGCTAAATTTTCTGCAATTCCATTTACTATTTTTCTAGCAATAATTAATCTTTTTATATTATCTGTATAATGCTCTACTTGCTTAACAAATAACTTTCCTGACATATATGACTCTTTGGGATAAAAACTACCCGTATAGTACCCGTAGTAGTTAAAGAAGTGGCATGTGATTTTGTTCTCACTGAGATAACTTAAGAGTTTCGAATTTATTGTTGTTTCACCTAGTAAATATATATTTTCAATGCCTATTATTGGTATTGTTTTTTTTATATTTATATTTTCAAATAGTAGAGTGTTATCTTTACGAGATAGTGTTCCTGATTGATTTATGTATAGGTTTTTTCTCATTTATTATGTCATTCCTACTAGGGTAGAAATCTTTTTAATAATTTAGCTATAGCAGTATTCATAATAAGCGCATTTTTTGCATTTTGGCTTATTTATAACACTTGGAATTTTATCTGATTGTAAAAGTGTTTCAGTTTTGTGCATTAACTCCAATATATATTTCTCATTATCTGGAGTAAGCTCAATTTCAATATCTTTTTTTGATTCTTTGAATTTCAAAATGCCTTTTTTAATAACACCTTTTTGTTTTAGTTGATAAAGATAATAAAGGAGTTGTGCCTTTGCTGAATCTTCACTGCTATTTTTTTTCTTATATTCAATAACATAATCTTCCTCTATAGAATCTAGTTTTATACTTTCAATCATAATTTCAGTATCTTTATCTTTTTCTGTTAGGTTCTGCTGACGCTGTTCGTGGTAGTATTTGCCTATTTTGACGAGTTCGGAA
>JBAXGO010000086.1:0-1696 GCA_037139335.1 bacterium | reverse complement strand
CCAAGTTCAAATAATTTTTCTGCCTGAAGAGCGGCCATGTTACTTAGTATGTCAAAATATTTTCAATCTACGGGGCACATGCCAGAATAGATGACTTCATTTAAGTCAGCAGATTTTACATTAAAAATCTAAATCTATCAAATGGTTGAAATGTATTTTTTATAATAAAAAATGTAAAAAATCATTGATAAATAATTTCCATGCCGGAGAAATTAAAAAATCAGAAATCATACGAAGGTTAGGCAATAGTGTCTGCAGGAAAAATAATTTATTGTCCGAGACCATAATCTTTTCTTTGTTTTTTCACTTTTTCTTTAAGAGTTCTTGCTGCATCTGGGGATAATCTTGAATTTCCTCCTGCTTCGGTAGTTTGATTTTCTACTAAAGCTAGTAAGTGTCCTTCTTGTAAATCTTGAAATTCTGTACTATCTAGTGTACATCTCATTGTACAGTTATTGCCACAGTATCGCTTAGGCATTCTCCCACAACATTCTAGTGCGGCTAGAGTTACAAGACCTAATCCTATAGCAGACGCCCCAATTGGTAATAATAAGGATGTTGCCACTTCTTGTGCCATTAATTTTGCACCTTCAATGTTTCTTTTAAAATTTTTATAACTAGGAAAACCTTCTCCTCCGAACATTAGAATAATGAATATAGTTTAATAACGTACTAAATAGAAAAAATATCACTTTGAATATTTAGACATGCTTATTATAAAGTGAGTATATTACATATGCAACATCAGGTTTTATTTTATTTTCACTTTGATATAGAATACGTTAGTTAAATAAAACCCTCATGGATGATCAAATCTCACAAAAAACAATGCAGAATGTAGATCCATTGTTGATTCAAGAATATATTGGAGATGTCATATTTCCTATTTCACAAGAGGATTTAATGACAGTTGTGCGCTCCAATAATGCTCGTCAGGAAATTATTGAGCAGATGGAAGAAATGCTTCAGTCGGATATTTTTTACTCGATTGATCAGATCTTCAATGAATTGGGTGGAATGTACAATGATGGTGAAGCCGTCAGTATGGATAATGAAGATTTCGGAAATTCTTAATTAATTTATAATAAAATGCCAGAAAATACTCAACAAAACAATCCTATTCAGCCTCAAGTTCCAATTATGCCTGTATCGCCTTCTAAACCAAAAACTATAACTATAATTCTTATTGTTGTCGCTGGTGTCGGACTGTTGGCAATTGTGGGAGTTGTATTAGCTTTTACAGCTTTAAAAAAAGTAGATAATGCAGTAAAGAATATTTCATATACAGACCCTGTAACTGGAAGTAAGGTCGAAGCTGAGAGCAAGAATAATGATTATACTTTCAAAACAGATCAGGGTTCTATTACTGGTAAAAATAATGAATTACCTACGGATCTACCAAAAGAAATACCTATTTATCCAGGCTCTACAGTAGATAGTTCAGTTACAACTAAAGATAATTCGGGTAAAGTGGCTGGATATGTAATATCTTTGAAATCAAGTGATACATATGACAAAGTATCTGCTTATTATCTCAAAGAATTAAAGGGAAATGGATGGGATTCATCACCACTATCTGCAAATGTTGATGAAACTACAACTATCGTTTCAAATTATGCTGCAAAAAATATCTCAATAATGATGACTGTTTCTAAGAATAAAACTACAAATATTATAGAAATATCAATAATTGCTG
>JBAXGO010000085.1:0-1910 GCA_037139335.1 bacterium | reverse complement strand
TGTCACCCTGAGCTTGTCGAAGGGCGACTGTAGGAAAATTTCAAAAACAAAGAACGGGAATGAACACACCCCGCCTTCGGCACCCCTCTTGCTAGAGGGGAATTGATACAGAATACATAGGCTTATTTTCCTCTCCTTTCGAAGGAGAGGATTGGAAACTCCTACCGCTGTGAGGGATTTTAAATGCCAATCTTAATAGAAGGGAATTTTACATTCTTTCCTCAACAACATCCCAATTAATATTGCTCCATAGCTGTTCGACATATTTAATTCTTTCATTTGGCAAATAATCGACAGAAAAAGCATGCTCCCATAGATCACAAACCAGTATCGGTTCACAAGCTGTCAGATGACCTATCTCATGATCAGCCACGAATGTATTTATCAGCTGATTACTTTTTTTATCAAAATAAACTATTCCCCATCCAATACCTCTCATCAGAAGAATTTTCTGAAAATCATTTTTCCATTCTTCCAAACTTCCAAATGAAGAAATAGCAGCTAATTTAAATTTTGCACCGATGCTAGTCTCCCTCATCAAATTTTCAAAATATTTTTCATGAAGACGGATACCATTATATTCAAATGATAACCTTCTGGTTAACTCAGACAAGACTCTCATATCATCAGCATATTTAATCCTATCCTGTAGAAGTGCGTTAAAATTCGTAACATAACCTTTGTACAATGCCATATGCACATCTAATTGTTTCTTACTTATACCATCTACGTCAAATTGAAATTCTATTGGTTCAATAATTTTCATATCATTAAGTTTAATATCTTAATGTTGTATTTTAACACATTAGTTAAAATCAATTATATGATATATAAATATTTGTCTGAAACTCGATAAACGTGTACAATGACTAATTATATTAATAATAATGAAAAATACTACAATTTTTGACATAAAATTTTCAGCATTGATTAAGATTTTTTTATTTATTGCATTAGTTTGGCTAACATTTCAGCTATTTTCATTAATAATAGTAGTTTTTATAGCATTTATTATTGCCACTGCTATACGACCAATTATTAAAAAGCTCCAAGATAGGAAAGTACCAAAAACACTCTCTGTTGGCGTAATATATATGGCATTAATTTCCATTATTTCAGTTTTAATATACTTAATAGCCAATCCATTGGCAAAAGAATTAATTGATTTTGGAAAAAACTTTCCCGATTATTTAACTAATGCTCAAAATAATATTCCATTCCTATCAAACTTCGATATCAAAGGATATACAGATAATTTTGCAACAAATTTTACCAAATCAGGTTCTGGATTAGCTGGTAATTTTTCTACAGCATTAAGCGCACTTGGTGGTGTTTTTGACATATTTACATCAACACTAACTATAATTATCGTATCAATATACCTGACAACAGGCTTGGATAAAATAATCGCTGCATTATTAAAATTCGTGCCAAAAGAGAGGAGAGAAGATGTGATGAGACATTATACAAAAATCGAAGAACAGGTAGGTGCATGGTTACGTGGACAGGTATTTTTGATGGTATTGATAGGGTTTTTGACATATATTACATTGAAAATATTGGGGATTCCATATGCACTTCCATTGGCAATATTTGCTGGATTTATGGAAATACTTCCAATCATTGGTCCCTTGGTTTATTCAGTAATGATTATTCTAGTTGCTTTAACTGTAAGTCCATTAATCGCAGGGTTATCCGCTATTGCATGTTTAATAATTCAACAGCTTGAAGGAAATGTAATTGTGCCAGCTATAATGAAAAAAGCAGTTGGTCTATCTCCAATAATAACTATCCTAGCAATTATAGCTGGGGGTTCATTACTTGGTGTAATTGGTGCATTATTGGCAGTACCAATAACAGCCATCATATCTGCATTATTGCAAGATATCTACGCTAAAGAATAATATTTC
>JBAXGO010000084.1:0-1918 GCA_037139335.1 bacterium | reverse complement strand
ATGACTGTTTCTAAGAATAAAACTACAAATATTATAGAAATATCAATAATTGCTGAATACAATAATGACAATTTAACAAAAGCACCTTCTGTCCCTACGGATTTCCCTAGTGACGCTGGTACTGGTGAATAAGATGAAGGTTCATTGTATTGGGCCACAAGGTTCAAATGGATATTTGGCTACTACCATAATAATCAAAGATTTGGAAGATGCAGAAATTGTGACTTGTCACGATTATTCTGAAATATTTGAAAAAATTATATCTCCAGATACTGTAGCTGTATTGCCAATTAAAAATAAAATATCAGGAGACATAACTAGAATTACAAATGTAATTGGAAAGTCAGGTAGTGAAGGATTTACAATTATTGATGATATTACTATTCCTGTCATACACTGTCTGATATCCAAATCAGAAGATTTATCTTTTTGTTCAAAGATTTATTTACATGATCAGGCACGTATACAGTGTTCAGACTTTTTGGAATCCATAAATTTGATGGAACAAATTGAAGTTGCTAGTACATCTGCTGCTGTGGCAAAGGCATCAAAGGAAAAAGATGCTTGTGCGATTGGTACTATTGAAGCCTCAGAAAAATATGTAATGAATATTCTATCCGTAAATATAGGTAATGACAAGGAAAATTGGACTAAGTTTGTTCTAATTAAATCTAATTCTATTAATGAAATAACAAAAACTAATAATGTTCCTCAACCACTTCTGGATTTACGACAAGAAATTGATGAAATCGATCAAATCTTGCTTCAAAAAATTAAAGAAAGATATGATGCTGTGAAAAGAGTAGGGGAATTTAAAAAAAATAATGGCATACAAATACTTGATTTGGATCGAGAAAAAAGCCAATTCGAAAAATTAACCAAATTTGCAATAGAAATGGACATAAATCCAGATCTAGTCCACGATATCTGGCGTAGAATGATAGACGAAAGTTACAAGGTAGAAGGTTAATTTTATTTTATTCTTGCTAATCTGGCTATTGATAAAGCTTGTTCGCATATAAAATCTAATTCTTCTTTATCTATCTTATGTCTTGTTATATTGCGATCATTTTGTACACACGCCGTAGTACTGTACAAATCTAGGCATGCCAAATAACCTTCTTGAATTTCGTTATCGTTTCTAAGTAAATATTGCATCTTATCAATTGTTCTTGGTGATAAATCACTTATTCCAGTATCTAATTGTATTAATTGAATAGATTCTTGAAATAATCTTAATGGGCCGTATTTAAGACCATAACTATTATATTTTGGATTATAAAATATAATTCCTTCCTCCCTATTAAACTGAGTTGTTCTTCTTGTAATACCTGATCTTGTTACTGCTATTTCTTCTTTAATTCTTTCTATCATATTTTTTCTTATTTCAGGTCTTGTTCGATATTCATTTAATATTCTAAATCTGCTACTTTGGAATAGCTCACTATTGCCCCACAAAAAATAGCCATCTAATAATCGAATTGGCCAAAAACTTTTATGTGATCCTTTCTTTATATCAGAACTAAATTCAGATAGTAATCCTAGATTAGGATTCTTAACTTCTATATCACCAATATTATTAGTTACTATTTTTGTAAGTTTCTCTTTTAATATCAAATAAAATTCTTTGTTGGTAAGTACTATGAATTCTAGTGGTGACCTTCTAAAATTTTCATGACGTGAATCAGAGCCTACAGCTACAATTACCGTCGATTCCATAATCTGGCTTTGAAATAATTCAGGTGTAGTAGAAATATTAATAAGATTTTTAAGACTATCTAGTCTTTGTCTAGAATCATTTTCTAAATTCTTATAATTAAATTTTCTACATTCATAAATTTGTTGTCTGGTAAAATTTTCCATAAAAAAATCCTCCCTTTCGGGAGGACTGTAAAAAAATATTGTTATATTATTTACC
>JBAXGO010000083.1:0-2077 GCA_037139335.1 bacterium | reverse complement strand
GCAATATATTATAAGTCCAGTTCTGCCAAAAATGCATTAGCCTGAATAAACCTCTTTCTAGGCGCAACTTCTGCTCCCATCAATGTTTCGAAAATTTGATGAGCTTCTTCCGCATCACTTACCGTAACTTGTTTGAGATATCTATTTTCAGGATTCATAGTTGTATCCCATAACTGATCTGGATTCATTTCTCCCAAACCTTTATAACGTTGTATGTGTTGTGGTTTGATACCTTTAGCGTCTAATTCTTTTAGTACAGCTTCTTTTTCTTGGTCAGTAAGGACATATTTCTTAGTTTTTTTATCGATATCAATTCCATATAGAGGAGGCATTGCGAAATATATGTAACCATTTTCTACAAGTTTTCTCATATGTCTGAAGAAAAATGTCATTAGAAGTGTTCTAATGTGACTACCATCAACATCAGCATCAGCCATTAATACGATTTTGCCATATCTGAGTTTAGTTAAATCTAGCACATCACCAATACCACATCCCAATGCTTGGACTAATTCCTTTATTTCATTGTTTTCAAGTGTCTTATCTATTCTAGCTTTTTCTGTATTGATAGGTTTACCTCTAAGTGGAAGTATGGCTTGAATTCTTCGATCTCGACCTTGTTTGGCACTACCGCCTGCGGAATCTCCCTCGACGAGGAACAATTCACATTCCGCATAATTTTTGGAAGAACAATCAGCAAGCTTACCAGGCAGAGAACTACCTTCCAATGCACCTTTTCGGACTACAGCTTCTCTCGCAGCTTTTGCAGCAAGTCTTGCTCTCGCAGCTAGGTAACATTTTTCAATTATAGATTTTGCATCCTTTGGATTTTCATCTAACCATGCGGACAAACTGTCGTTAACAACTGTTCTGACAGAACCATTAACTTCCGTATTATTTAATTTTTGCTTAGTCTGACCTTCGAATTGAGGATTTGCCAATCTAACAGAAATAATAGTAGTCAAACCTTCTTTTACATCTTCTGCTGTAAGTGATGGATCTTTTTCTTTTAGTATATTTGCTTTTCTAGCGTAATCATTTAAGCATTTATTCAAAGCTGTTCTGAAACCAGCCACATGAGTACCGCCTTCTGGTGTAACAATGTTATTGGCAAATGCAAAAACTCTTTCCTCCATTGTATCTGTATACTGTAGAGCCACTTCGACTTCTACATCACCAGATTGATTCTTACAACGAAATACATTGGATAATGTTTTATCTGTATCATTTAAATCTCTTACATAAGAAGCAATACCGCCATCAAAATAGAAAGTGTATGTGTAAGGTTTTTCCAATCTTTCATCTCTCAAGCTAATTTTCAAACCAGCCATTAAATAAGATTGAATCTTAATGTGTTGAAATATAGTTCTGTAGGCAATATCTGTTGTATTAAATATTGTTCCATCAGCTTTGAAAACCTGCAAAGTACCTGTCATATGAGAATTATCATATTGAAAAGGATATTCCTGGTTCTTACTTTCTTTTGCATAAACCCATTTTCCATCCTTATACTCACCAACAATTTCTAGACCTGTGACTGGTTTTCCAAAGTTATATATTTGTCTATATATTTTATTATCTCTTCTAACTTCAGATTCCATCCATGTAGAAAGAGCATTTGTACAACTCATACCCACACCGTGAAGACCACCAGAAACTTTGTAACCACCACCACCGAATTTACCTCCAGCATGAAGTACCGTCATTACCGTTTCCAATGCACTTTTACCAGTTGCTGGATGTATATCTGTAGGTATACCTCGACCATTATCGACAACGCCGACACTGTTATCTTTGTAAATATTAATAAAAATTTCTGAACAATGCCCAGCCAAAGACTCATCAATAGAATTATCAATGATTTCTCTAATAATGTGAAAAAGTCCTTTTTCATCAGTACCACCGACATACATCGCGGGTCTTACCCTGACCGCTTCCAGACCTTCAAGAACAGTAATATTCTCAGCTGTATAACTTTGAGTAATTTTATCTGTGTTTGCCATAAGTGTCCTCTAATTAATTATCGAATAAAATTCCAGAGAGAATTATAGCAGATAATACAACCTTGTTCATATTT
>JBAXGO010000082.1:0-2085 GCA_037139335.1 bacterium | reverse complement strand
CGGACATCTCTCCTTTTTTAAAAGGAGAGAAAGGGAAAATAAAAAAATGCAAAAACTTTTTGTTAACCTTACTCACTTCTCATCTTTTTTGTAATAATTAAAAATATTACTAATAAAATTATCAAAAATCCTATTAGTACTGATATGAATGGAATATACCCATCCCCGGTATTTGTCAAAAAATATGATTTCAAATTATTTACTGTTGATTTAGCAGTCATTGGTAATTTCAATGCTTTTATTGAAGGCATTACAAAATATGAAATTGAAACGGTGGGTTGTATAGTTGTCTTCTCGGTGTTCACTATAATAGGTGTTTGAGTAGGTGTAATGGAATTTGTTGGCGATTCAGTTGGCAAAATTGTTGACGTTGGTATTGTAGTTGACGTTGAACTAGTTGTTATTGTTGTAGTTTGAATAGGCGTATTTGATATTATACTTGTTGTAGAAGTAATAGTTGGAGTATTTGATGGTAATGTTATACAACCTTTGAATATATAATTATGAGCTTCTCCTACTCCTAATATTGATTTTGCAATTAATGTACCATTATTTTGTCCATTGTTGTAAGTTACATTTGCAAGTGGTGCCAAAACACTGCCTTGAATTCCTACGGCTTGAATATCCATGGTTGTAGCTTGGAAAAAGTTAAACAAAACTTTATCTGCAGTAGCTCCATTAAAATACATTGCCATATTGCTCAAATTAATATCGTTCCCAAAAACATTTATTAATATTGTTGAACCCGTTGGTGCATTTATTGTTAACAATGTATTAGCGAAAACAATTCCATTTGGAATATTTATAATATTTAATGTCGGGTCAAGTCCAGTTATAGTTATATTTCCTGGTGTTGAAGTGACAGTACCATTTGGTATAAGGTTTGACCAATCAATTGATTTAGATTTAATACTATTATTGGCAGATACGAAATCAAAATTTTTATCAAAAATAATATTTCCATTTGGTACCGCTACTCTGAGAATATTTCCTGAACCTCCGTAAATAATATTTCCATTTAATACTGTTCCGTCGGTATATTCCAGATTGTTATTTACTATTAAATCATCGCGAGTTCCATTGGAATTAGTTAATTTACCTCCTATGGCAAAGTTTTTGAATGTTGCGTTTCCACCAACAGCTACACGTCCTTCCAAATCAACATTGCTTAGAGTTAAATTTTCTAAAGTATAAATATTGAAATTTGATGCCGCACCCAGTGGACTGTATGGGCATGAAAAATTAACATCTTCTGTGCCCAGCACAACTCCTGTAGATTCCCATCCGTCTGTATCAGAATATTTGATTGATTGTCTACTATTAGAAATAAAATATATTGATAATGATGCAAGAAATATAACAATTACGAACATAAGAATAATAATTGTTATGATAAATTTTCCAGATGGAATTTTTTTCTTCATATGTGTGGGACTTTTTTGGATGATTTTTTCTGACGAGGTTTTATCTATGATATATTTGCACAAATTTTATATCAATGCAATATATAAAAATTTTCTCTTTACTAAGGATTAGATTTAGGAGGAAACGTGAAAAGTATGTCACGGTTGAGTCTTGTTATTCTATGTTACCTTGAATCCTTCTATAAACTCAGGGCAGGCTTTGTAGAACTTGTATACCGAAGCAATAGCGAAGGTATAGGGCGACTGTTGGAATTCCGACATCGTGGTTCGACGGGCTCACTATGACAACTTAAATTTGTCACCCTGAGCACTTCGGCAAGCTCAGTACAGGCTTTGTCGAAGGGAGACTGTCGGGAATAATCCTACATCATGGTGACAGCTCACTGTCAAGGGGTGGTGCAAACCCCTTCCGCCCGCGGATCTGTCATGCCGCTGAGCGGCATCTAACCCCTCTGTCACAGCAGACATCTGTCGAAGGGTTAATTACGTATTAGATAGTTAAAATAAATATTATTAAATAATTTGAGCTATCACTTCATAAAAGGGGAGAATGTGAAAAAAGCAATAACCTCTCTGTCACGCTGAGCGTGACATCTCCCCTTTAAAAAAACTACACCTTACCCACAACTTCACAAAGAATACCTATACAACAAAGTAATAT
>JBAXGO010000081.1:0-2204 GCA_037139335.1 bacterium | reverse complement strand
ATGCGGTTTTAATTGATGTTTTTTAACGGTTAGGTACCATTTTTGGGACACTACCTCGTTAACATGTATCAATGCTGAAAATATGATTGTGGAGATTTTTTACGAAAAGACTGGGCGATACAGGACTCGAACCTATGACATCTTCGGTGTAAACGAAGCGCTCTACCAACTGAGCTAATCGCCCTTTAATCTTTAAAGGCTTCAAGATAATACCAGAAAAGTTAAAAAAAATGTAGAGGTTGCCCCCTACATTTAAAAAACCAATAAACTTATATTCTCTTCAAAACCAATGTCTTGGCTAGAATATCATGCAATGCTTGTTTTTTATCAGTGAAACCAGCCATTATGTATCCTACACTTAGTATTAATGAAGACAAGATTTTTCCTAAATTTCGACCAAATGCATGAGCAAAGGTTAATTTCTGACCGTTTTCATCAGTCACGATAATGCCAAGTATAATTTTGCCTGGTGTGCCTTGGAATTTTGATGATTCCATAAATGCATAATACACAAAAACAAGGGCTGGATACACGATATATGAAATGAACAATATAATGAAGTAAGTAGCTCCGTATTGCACTGAAGTACTATCTGATGAATTAAGCGTAGTACTTGTTACTAAAGATGCTGACATTACAGCAATAAGTATTGAAATAGGTATTATTGAAACGATAGAAATAATTATCGAATCAATAAAGTAAGCTAAAAATCTTAGCCAAAAGCCTGCATATGTATATGCTGGTGCTCCTTGTGGATACTGAGGCGCATACATTGGCTGTTGAGGATAAGGTTGCTGTGGGTAATTCTGCTGAATCTGAGGTTGAGCAGGAACTCCTGGCTGTATTGGCTGAACTTCTGGCTGTGCAGGAACTGGTTGGTTGTTTTCTGGATCCATAATGTTTTAAATTAATATACACTTATATTACATTGTATTGACGAAAAAGTGTATACCTTTAAGCAATTATCATGCTGTCTCCATAGCTCAGAAAGAGGTAGTCATTCTTCAATGCATGTTCATATGCATTTCTCAGATTATTTGCTCCAGCAAAGGCATTTGCCAATAGTAATACTGTTGAACGAGGTGCGTGGAAATTAGTTATTAATTTATCTACTACTTTGAATTCATATCCAGGATAAATAAAAATATCCGCCTCTCCTGAATAAATTCCTACTTTGTCTGAATTATTAATAAAATCTGCCGAATATTCCAGTGTTCTAGTCACGGTTGTTCCCAATGCGACTACGCTTTTACCATTCTTTTTTGCATTACGAATTGAAGTAATTGTAACTTCAGGAATTATGAAATATTCAGTATGAATGTTATGTTTCTCAACTTCATCTTCTCTTACTGGCAAGAAGGTTCCCAACCCAACATGCAATGTCACGTAGCAAATTTTCACACCTTTATCTATTAATTTTTTCTTCAGTTCATCAGTGAAATTTAACGATGCTGTAGGAGCAGCGACAGAACCTTTAAATTTTGCAAAAATTGTCTGGTATCTTTCTTCATCTAGTTTCTCAGATTGTCTGTGCAAATAGGGAGGTATGGGAACAGTACCAGCATCCTGTGTAATTTCCCTTAAGTCAAATTCACTCTCTGCTTCAGCAACTCCATTGCCTAGAATATTTTTTATTACTAAAGTATATCTATTTTCATCATGACCAATAATTTGAATTTCATCACCAGCCTTAATATGACCTTTGTACATTACGAGCTGTTTTTTCAAATCATGAACTTCGCCATGTTTTTCTAATATTATAATTTCAACTTTACCGCCTGTGGTTTTCTCAGCATTCATGCGTGCTTTTATAACTTTGGTATCGTTGAGAACTAGGACATCGTCAGATGATAAATAATCTACAATATCACTGTATTTTTTATCTTCAATTTTTCCAGTGCTCTTATTCAAAACCAAAAGATGAGTATCTCCTCTTTTTTCTGGAGGATAAATAGCTATTTTTTCTTCTGGAAGATCGTAATCAAAATCAGAAATCTTCATAATACATTTAAAACGCAGTATTTTAGCAGTAAAAGCACATAAAGTCATATTAGATATGTCATGAAATAATCCATCAGTCGCCCTTCGACGAGCTCAGGATGATATTAAAGTTGTCATGGTGAGCCCTTCGACTAGCTCAGGACAAGCTCTGTCGAACCATGATGTTGGATTTTTCAACAGTCGCCCTTCGACGAGCTCAGGGT
>JBAXGO010000080.1:0-2442 GCA_037139335.1 bacterium | reverse complement strand
GTGAATTATTGAAATAATCCATCTTGATGAATCCGTCCAAGGTATGGTCGGCATCTTGTAAGCTCACATCTATTTTATAGTTCACCTGTTGCTGCCAGTATGAAGATTGGCAATATGCAGCAAGGTTTAAGCAACAAAAAAATATAATTAAGCAGGTGAACTTTTTCAATTTATGGTTGTTTAATCAAAAATAATCAAAATCAAGGGAATCATGAAGCTTCCAAATTAAACTTGATTTTAGCTGTAAAACTTGTATTTAAGAAGAACAGGCGACTTTAAATACAAATAGATTGACTTTGGCTATACATTAATTAATGTTTCAATAAATTAGTGTTATCATAATAATTGGTGTAAATATCATATTATCTTACGCTCCTAGTATTCGTTTGAAAATCAACACATTAATTTTTTGTTTCATTCATGTAGCATACCCCTGAATCTTTGAGTAATATATTTATCTAAGTCATGTTCTTCATCTGTCATTTCATTTTTAAAATAGACCACATATCTTATTAATTATTTGTCATGCTAATTGAAAAAAATGGAAAACATGTTTCTTCCAAATCTCTTTCAGTGTTAAGCACCCTAAATTCTCTGAAGGCTTATATAATTTTGTTTGTTGGATTTGCTGTCACAATTACCATCTCTGTTTATTCCTATCAAAATATTGAAACAATTTCAACACAGGAATTGAGGTCAATTGGCACAGAATTAAAAATAAAAATAGATGATCGTCTTCATGCCAATGCCATGCTTTTACGAAGTGGTGCTGCATTTTTTTCTTCCCATGATGCAATTACCCGTGAACAATGGAAAACCTTCATTAAAAAGTTAAGTATTGAGAAAAATTTACCCGGCATTCAAGGTGTGGGTTTCTCTTTAATTATACCAAAAGAAGAATTACAACGCCACATAACAAATGTGCGCAAAGAAGGGTTTCGGGATTATGACGTAAAGCCAGTTGGGGCAAGTGACGTATATACTTCAATTATTTTTCTGGAACCTTTTTCAGGCATAAATCTGAAAGCCTTTGGGTACGATATGTTTTCTGACCCAACAAGGCGAAAAGCTATGGAACAAGCTCGTGATAGTGATAATGTTTCACTTTCCGGTAAAGTTAATCTCATACAGGATGCAGGCGAAAGGGTTCAGGCCAGTACTTTAATGTATGTTCCTGTTTACCGCAACGATATGCCTACAAATTCGGTTATTCAACGCAGGGCTGCAATTATAGGCTGGGTTTTCAGCCCTTACCATATGCAAGACATAATGCGGGGTATTTTAGGCCGCTGGGATCATAAAATAGAGGATAGGATTAGGATAAGGATTTATGATGATAAAATTACTGACGAATCGATATTGTACGACAGTCAAGCGATTGATAGTTTGAGAAATTATACATCAGCTACTCATCATATTTCTCTGTCAATTGATATTAACGGAAAGAAATGGGTGATACTTTTAGAACAAAAAAATGTGCTTTTTAGTTTCAAGCAAAGTGAAACCTTTATAATATTGTTAAGTGGTTTCCTTTTAAGTTTAGCCTTATTCTTTTTGTTAGTATCATTAACAAATACAAAACAAAAGGCTGAAAACCTTGCAAAAGCACTAACCGTTGAACTTAGCGAACTAAATAAATATTTGCAGGCGATACGGTCAAAAGAACGAAATGATTTTGCAAAAGAGGTGCACGATAAGATAGGTCAGCAATTAATTGCATTACGGTATGAATTGGATAGGTTAAAATCAAAGGTAAAGAGTGATGATTCAGCTTTTTTCCAAAAGCTGGAAAATTTATCAGCAGAAGTGGTTGAAATGATTCAGAATTTTAAGATACTGTATTATTCAGTAAATCCTTCCTTATTGGATGATTTTAGTTTGTCTGATTCTATTGGATTTCTTATCAACTCATTTAGGGACGAAAACAGCGTAATTGTAAACTATTTCACTGATACAGAAAGCTTGCTATTGAACCCTGAAATAAAGCTGGCCATATATAAAGTGTCAGAAGAGTGTTTGAAAAATGTGAAACTTCATTCAAAGGCGACCTCAGTATTTGTGAGCTTAATAGAAAGCAAAGGGTCACTGATATTTGAAATTGAAGATAACGGGTGTGGATTTGAGCTCTCGGAAATTGATATAGCGCGCCATCATGGTATTCTGGAAATTAGAGAAAGAGTAAGTTCAATCATGGGAAATTTGATCATTAAATCGATCCCAGGTAAAGGGTCAAGAATTAGAATTAACGTGAAACTAAAATAAGAATATGATATTGTGTGGGATTTTGAACTGTCAATTTTTAGAAAATCTATATCGCTAATCAATTATTATTTGCCCTGTCCCAGCAGTATGATACGTATGGTATGTGCCATGATCTTAAAGTCGAGGGCCAGTGAAATATTTTCGATATACATCAGATCATATGGCATGCGTTCGATCAGT
>JBAXGO010000079.1:0-2594 GCA_037139335.1 bacterium | reverse complement strand
GCTGACCATTAATAAAGCGTAAAGTATTATCAACTAATTGTTGCTTTTGTTTATCTATTCCTATTAGTTGGTTTAAAGAAACAGGGTCAATCTGTAATACTGGTCGCAAATATTCTTTGCGTTGACGCCATATAGCAGCATAAATCGTATTCCAATCTATCAACATTCAGATTTTTACCTTTGATAACTGTTTAAAAATTAATTTACATTCATAGCACCAGCAACTCACTTCAATCTTTATTATTAAAGAGTAAAAAGATATAGGATGTCTGTTATATAACAAATTTAACAAAAATTTTGTGTATTTGCACTAAAAACAACAAAAAAAAGCCATGCCATGTAGACTCACAAGCACAAATTATAAAAAATATTAATTTTGGCCTATAAAGTGCAACACTCATCAACGATACATGTTTTAATGTGTCTGTTATATTTATGTTAACTTTTTTGATTTATTGGAGTGTGTTATGGAAGAAATATTAGTTTTTGCCGTATTAGTTTTTACTGCTTATATTTTTTGGGGTGATAAATTTTTTAAGAATAGTGAAATATCAAAAATCGTTGTTCCTGAAGACTCTACTTTAAGAAGACATTTTCTTACGCAATTAAGTATTGAAAATGCTTATGCTGCCGCAGAAATTCAAAAACGTTCAGCAAAATAAGACCCACTTTTGAAGGCCTTAGGGTGATGGCCTAAAAAATTCACCCATTTTATAGCGATATTATCTAAAGCCTCCGTTGTTTTAATACAGACTGCACTGCAATAAAATGTAAACAATACAGACAAGATGACTAGTTTTTCAAATACACTTAATGACTAACAGAGACTTTCAAGGGAAATAAATCCTAAAGAAGTGAACTTTCAAGTCATTGAAATATACTATCCTAACCAACTTGCTCTTTCTGTTTACGTTTATACCTTCGGTCAAAATCCAAATACATAGGGTATAGATCTCAGGTATCTAATTACTGCCCATAATATAGACGGTAAAAATGAGAACCTTAACTTAAATAACACTTTAAGTATTATCGCTATACAACTGTTATATAATGTTTTTTTAAAAAAAATTATCAATCAAGAATTGACTTTTTTTGGAAATAAAACTTCATAGCAAATATTTATAAAGCATCACACTGTTAAAGATTGCTTCTTACCCACTTATGACTTTAGAATTAACCGTCGTCGGCACATTAATTTAAAGGAACATAAGCATGAAAACTATTCTTCCAACGCTTGCTTTAACACTATTCAGCATTGCAAACGTAAGTTTCGCTGCAGATATAATAAAAGGTGAAGCTTCACCTTTTATTATATCTGCAGCGAAACTTACGTTTGCAATGCTGAATAGTGTTAAAGCAAGCGTTGGAAGAATAGTTTTCATGCTTATGTTCCTTTAAATTAATGTGCCGACGACGGTTAATTCTAAAGTCATAAGTGGGTAAGAAGCAATCTTTAACAGTGTGATGCTTTATAAATATTTGCTATGAAGTTTTATTTCCAAAAAAAGTCAATTCTTGATTGATAATTTTTTTTAAAAAAACATTATATAACAGTTGTATAGCGATAATACTTAAAGTGTTATTTAAGTTAAGGTTCTCATTTTTACCGTCTATATTATGGGCAGTAATTAGATACCTGAGATCTATACCCTATGTATTTGGATTTTGACCGAAGGTATAAACGTAAACAGAAAGAGCAAGTTGGTTAGGATAGTATATTTCAATGACTTGAAAGTTCACTTCTTTAGGATTTATTTCCCTTGAAAGTCTCTGTTAGTCATTAAGTGTATTTGAAAAACTAGTCATCTTGTCTGTATTGTTTACATTTTATTGCAGTGCAGTCTGTATTAAAACAACGGAGGCTTTAGATAATATCGCTATAAAATGGGTGAATTTTTTAGGCCATCACCCTAAGGCCTTCAAAAGTGGGTCTTATTTTGCTGAACGTTTTTGAATTTCTGCGGCAGCATAAGCATTTTCAATACTTAATTGCGTAAGAAAATGTCTTCTTAAAGTAGAGTCTTCAGGAACAACGATTTTTGATATTTCACTATTCTTAAAAAATTTATCACCCCAAAAAATATAAGCAGTAAAAACTAATACGGCAAAAACTAATATTTCTTCCATAACACACTCCAATAAATCAAAAAAGTTAACATAAATATAACAGACACATTAAAACATGTATCGTTGATGAGTGTTGCACTTTATAGGCCAAAATTAATATTTTTTATAATTTGTGCTTGTGAGTCTACATGGCATGGCTTTTTTTTGTTGTTTTTAGTGCAAATACACAAAATTTTTGTTAAATTTGTTATATAACAGACATCCTATATCTTTTTACTCTTTAATAATAAAGATTGAAGTGAGTTGCTGGTGCTATGAATGTAAATTAATTTTTAAACAGTTATCAAAGGTAAAAATCTGAATGTTGATAGATTGGAATACGATTTATGCTGCTATATGGCGTCAACGCAAAGAATATTTGCGACCAGTATTACAGATTGACCCTGTTTCTTTAAACCAACTAATAGGAATAGATAAACAAAAGCAACAATTAGTTGATAATACTTTACGCTTTATTAATGGTCAGC
>JBAXGO010000078.1:0-2776 GCA_037139335.1 bacterium | reverse complement strand
ATTATAGCTTCGTAATTTCAGATTGCTTCACCCTTACCGTCTCTGTCATGGATTTCTTACTTAAATAAGCTACAGAATCACATTTTTCATCATAAAGCTGTATCATGTCCAAATCTGGTCTATCATAAATTTTTGCTCCATCAATATAATTTCCTTCTAATAAATAGTTCTTAATATTGTAGAATTCTGCATCTTCTGCATAGAAATCAATATCACCTAAGTATTCGCCATAAGGGGTTGGATCAGGTTTACGGATATATAGAAATGAATATATCGTTTCTGGAACATCATTATCAGCAGGTATTATTATGGGATTATATAAGCGAAAGTATTTTTGATCTGCATTATCTGTAGGCTCGGTTATATTTTTTCTAATATTTGTAAGAATTTGATACTCGGTATCAGAATGACAAAATATGCCAATATTACCTGCATTTGCAAAGTATTTGTTGAATGAGCGTTTACATAATTTATAACATTCAAAATGTATATGTTTAATAGTATCAACAAGCTTACTTTCCAAGTCTTTATCTGGCATAATTATTTTCAATCTATAATAAATTATAACATGTTAGTAATTTACTAGTAGAAATATTTAATATTGAAAATATTCTTTATATAGAATATATTTTTATGTATTTTAAATAACATGTTCGATTCTTTTATTCCTTATAAATATGCATACCTATTTGGTTCAATAATTGTACTAATCGTTTGGATACTTATATTTTTGAAAAGACGTGATTTACGTAGTCAAATGATTACATTAAGTTGTATAACGGCATTATTAGCACCAACCGAGATTTTATATGTTGGGCATTATTGGAAGCCAGAGTTTTTGATATATATATTTAATTTAAATTTTGGTATTGAAGATTTTATTGTTTGTTTTAGCTATGGCGGAATCTGTGGCGTAATTTACGAGTTTGTTACAAAAAGGACTCCAATTCAATTGAAAAACGTACAATTTCAAATATCAAAGATAGAATTTTTAATATCAATATTATTTGGATTTATAACATTAATTGGGTTAGAAGCACTTTCTAATCTTAATATTATTTACACTACGAGTGCATCAATGTTTGTAATTGGGGTATGTTTCGTATATTTCAGAAGAGATTTACTTATATCTGGTCTAATAGCTGCATTAATATCATCAGTGCTATGCGTATTAGTATATTGGATCATCATTATATTTATAAAGGACTTTTTTGATCTGTTTTGGATAACAAATGAAATTACAAATATAAGATTATTAGGAATTCCAGTCGAGGAATATTTTTTCCATTTTTCGTTAGGTTTGTGTCTTGGAATTATGTACGAAGTAGCAAATGGTTTGTATGACGGTAAATTACCAAAGTTAAACAAAAAGGGCAAAATACATGATAATAAAAAGTAAAATATAATGTTCAATCCAAAACGCATAATAATTTTGATTATTACTTTGATATCAATATTTCTATATTATCCAGTAAATAGATTTATATCAGGAGGTGTTGAGCTAAAGTTCTTTTTTGATGATTTTATCCCTATTGTGCCTGTTTTTATCATTCCTTATTTAATAGGAACAATATTATTTATCATATTTCCAATATTCGTGTTTATAAAAATACGAGATAAACGTTTTTATTCATATTCAATAACTATTATCATCGCCTCAATAATTTCTGTATTAATATATTTCATTTACCCGACCTATGTTTCCAGAGTTGATGTCACTGGAGTAGATATCTTTTCAAATCTATTGAAGTGGTTATATTCAAATGACAACATGTACAATGCCATACCATCAGGACATACTTTTTATACATTTATAATGTATTTATATTTACAAAAATGGTTCCCAAAGTATAAATACATATTTGCTGTAATTGCATTTTTAATAATAATATCGACACAATTCACAGGCCAGCACAATATTATTGATATGATAGTCGGATTATTATTTGGGTATGGGTGCTATTCAGCTCAAAGATTATTACCAAATAGCGTACAAAATGCTGCAAAACTAGAAGAAAAGAAATAAACTTTCTTAAAATAATTAAGTTAATACTTGGGATAATTATCTTTGGTATGAAATATATTATTTATTAAATTTTAAATAAACCTCTTTTTATTTCTTGTATAGGAAATGAATTTATTTCTTGACGAGTTTTGATTGTATCTTGATTTCTACCTATTTGAATCTTTTCAATAAACATTTGGGGAGTTCCTGATTTAGTAAATAATATATTAATCGTTTCTTCAACATTCGAATTTGGTTCTCGTTTTGTTGCACTAAGATTTATTAAGTCTGGTCTAGCAGGATCAACTCCAAATAAAATAACTGTTGTATTTTGTTGAAAAGGTATCAGTCCATTAGTAACCATTAATTGTTTTTGACCATTGATCTCAACAACTCCTTTCTGTAATCTGTCAGCTACTTCTAATTCATTAGTATCCCTTAACAAAAACAATGCAGATAGCTCAGCCCAATCATTTTCACTTATTTCATGTCCCGCGACTTGTAAATCTGATTTAATTCTCAAAAGCATTAAGCTAATCAATTCTTTTGTAGAAAATTGTCCATATCGATCCCCCTCATTAATAGGCTCGTTCATACTCATTTTATAATTTATAAAACAATGATAAATAGGGATATAAAAAGCAAAATATTCTAAATATCTTTTATTTATTGTTTTTTTCTAATTAATATTTTGTAAGTAGAGTGGGAGACATAAATATTTTAATCAAATATTTAGAATAATAAGAAAAAAATGTGTTTATGTAATTATCT
>JBAXGO010000077.1:0-2830 GCA_037139335.1 bacterium | reverse complement strand
CGAAGTGCAATTAAAAACAAATAATCATTATTTCTATTGCTAGTTAGAAATCTCATTACATCTTGTCTTGCATTTTTACAGTAGTTCATAACTTCTTCCGAAAAAACTCCTAATAAAAGTCCTGATATTTGCTGTGGATTTGAATCATGATGTCCCTTAACTGGGACTGAAAATTTTTCTGGCAAATAAAGAGCACTGTCTTCATTATATAAATATTCATCTATTACACCATTATGTTTTATTTGTGCTTTACTAGTTTCACCTTCAAACTGTGTCGCAAACTCAATGCCCGCATAAGTATTATTCTTTGCAGATCTAGCTTTGCCCATAAAAATATCACTAATATAAAAAGTCTTTACAGATGGCGGTATTATATATCTAAACAATAATAATTGGAATATTTGTTATCTTTTCTTTTTTTTATGACCTGCTGACCTCGGTCTGCCTTTACTATTTCCAGGTTCTGGTGGTTCTGGTGGTTCTGGTATTTGTTGCGTAGTTTTCATAGCTGGTATAGCAAATTTGCCTGATGTATTTAGCCCATAGAATTTCTCAGAATGAAGCATAACACCATATGAACCATCTGGTAATATACCTGATCGTATTAATGCACGTATAATTTGATGTTGTTGATCTGCGTCTGATGTTGAACTAGTTATTTCTCGTTGTTCACCATATTGACCATGAAGTTGTTCTAGAAAATTATTTGGCATAATAGAATAATAATAAATAAAAAAGTTTCAATTTTTAAAATACTCTTCAACAATTGTCTGGCTCCATGATTCTAGCTGTTCATTTATTTTTTGTATCTTTTTCACAGGAAGGAATTCAGGATTAATAATAGGAGAAAAATCTTCAGTATCTATTGTTTTTTGTAATGTTTCTAATAAACATACAATCCCGAAATGTGCCCTATCGACTGATGTTTTATCATTGAAAATAGTACCTATTATTTCTGGTGCATTATAATTAACTTTATCAAAAAGTATTCCCTTTTCGTTAAAAGTTTTTTCAATTACATTTGATACAAGCTCGGAAACAGTTTTGGATTTATTGAAATCATCCTCACCAATATGATAGCCAATTCCAAGCGAATATTGATTAAATAATCTGTCTTCCGGATAAATCTGAATATCACTAGGTTTGTGATATGTTAACAAATTACCATCTTTATTTTTTATAACGAAATAAATAATTACCTGCAGTGATAAATCATCAGCCTCACATAAAAATCTTGATTGAAAATTTGAATTTTTAAATTTATTGAAAAGATGTAATTGACTTTTACTATTTATCTTTTCTAGTCCAAAAGGTATGTTTCTGGTTTTCATTAATACATTACGGTCTATAATCATAACTTCTTTCTGAAGGGATATATATTCTCTTGCCAAATACTGATAATCTATTTCCTTAAAATATTTCGAAGGCTTAGTTCCAATCTGACCTTGGTAACTATTGTTCGCTTGACCATACAATTTATCTGGTGTATTAGTCCAATAAAAATCTAATTTACTAATAGGCATATTATGAGATAATTCCAGTTCTTTCGCCATTTCATCAGATCTAATTTCATAGACTAGATCACCACAAAAGCCATTATCTATAAATCCTGCAAAATGCAACGGCCCTATGAAACCCACCTGAGAATGATCTCTAAGTTCACAGTTAAGATATTCCGGCACATCCAGAATTTCTTTTGATGATAGTAAATAATATTCACCTTGTTTTATCGTGAAAGATTTTTGACATTTAATAGGCTCGAAAAAGTCCTCTACAGCATAATAATTTTTCTTGGATAAATCAATGGGATTGGGATTATGCCTTGCTCGTAACCCCACCACACCGTGGCTATTAGAACCTAGTAGGTTTAAATGAAGAGTCAAACCATCGGAAACAATGTGTTCGCTTGATATTTTATTACCATCAAAGTCCAAAGTATATAATATAGGCTTTTTTTCAATTTCATGTAATAGATCCGAAGGTGTGACTTTGGCATTATATCCTTTAACAAATCTCAGCTGATTCAAACTAAGTCCAGGATGAATCATAATATTAAAGGCTAATGGCTGAACATACAACCACAATGAAATTTCGCGTCCTGAAGTATAGAAAGAATTTAGCTCATCAAAACTTGGATTGTAATCTCCTATTAATCTAGTATTCAAAAACAAGCGTCCAAGACTGCTTTTTGGCGACGACTGTATTATTAATTCATCATCAAGAATAACTTTTTCTTTTAAAGGAATTAAATACGAAAAACTTTTTTTAAGCTCAAAACCATTGGTAATATCAACTCTTTCACGCTGTCTTGCTGGAATTCTTAATAAATTTTCATAAACAGTATCGTTTTTGGAAATACGAAATAAACCAATATAATCAGAGTCAATGATGAATATTTCATTTCCAATAGTAGGTTCATATGATGATGGCTGAATACGATCGTCGTTATAATTTTCAACAATTAATTTCTTATCTTTAATAGCTTTTTTTATTTCTTCTGTTGAATATACATAGCTAGACTTATTTCTCATAAAAGATCATAAAATTTATAGAACAAAAGGTTCTGAAAAATAAAATAGCATTTCAAAAATATATACATTTTCCTAACTATTATATTTTCCGAATTATATATCTTTTACTCCCCTCAATGAAGAGGGCTAGATAGTTAAGCGCTAAGGAACCCTATGTCATTTCGAATACTATGTAGCTCCTACTTCACTTAAGTTACTTTACATTAATGAGGGGGAAAATAACAAATTCAGAAAGATATTAAAGTTGTCATGGTGAGCCCTTCGACTAGCTCAGTACAAGCTCTGTCGAACCATGATGT
>JBAXGO010000076.1:0-2919 GCA_037139335.1 bacterium | reverse complement strand
AATATTTTGTAAGTAGAGTGGGAGACATAAATATTTTAATAAAATATTTAGAATAATAAGAAAAAAATGTGTTTATGTAATTATCTGATATTATATGATAACTGTATCTATATAAAATATTTTTTTTACAAATAACTCAAAATGGATGAGACAATTACAATAGGCGATAGCAATAATTTAAAGGTTGAACAAGAAACACAGAAAAAATCTCAAACAGTAATACATATTGAAAATAAAATATCGCAGTTATTAGAAGCCTCAAGTTTAGATAATCAATTAAATTTAGAAGGCAAAAATGATAATTTCGATGAGGAAGATAAAGTAGTGGCTGAGAAAACAAAAAATAAACTTATTCAAAACTTAGCCAAGATAGTTTCAAAATCAAAAGTACAAGAAAGTCATTTTAATAATTACGTTGAATTACTTTTTAATTCTGGTAAATTACTTAGTGTTTCGAAAGAACCGAATGACATACTTAAACTTATGAAAATGTTTGCTTATGCAGGACCCGATTTGGATAAAGCGATTCTATACAATACATTTGCTTCAGAATGGGTGAAGAAATTTATTAATCCAATTGTAGAATCTGATAAAAAACTTGCTCAAAGTAGGGTTACAGAATTCCAAGAAATAATGGAGAATTTAACTAAATATACAAATAAAAGTAATCCTTTTTTATCTAAACAGACAACCCCCCTTCCTTTAAATTAAGAAATTGAACTCTTTAATGCTAATATTCACATATATGAACTCTTTCATAATCTACCGGACAAAATTGGAAATATCTTCACAGAGAATCTAATTAAAGGATTGCAAATTTGGGGACGAGAAAAACATATTCCACAAAACATAATTATTGTATTAAATTGTTTTAAAGATATATATAATAATTATGATTCCGAAACAGTAGGATGTTTTATAGACTCAATATTACAATATGGTTATAAGCATGGCTTTTCTGAGGAAAAATTAAAAGGTCTGATAAAAGGATTATTACCTGCTATTGAAAATAGAGATCCACAAGTATCATTATTAATTAGGGGTGGCAATATTTGGGGAATGGGTGAAGGCAAATATGGTGTTGGAGATTATATTTGTGAATGCTTTGCCACCAGAATTTCCCCTGCTGGATTAAATAAACTAATATTATTTGGAAGAGAAATCCCTACGAATGAATCAAGTAAATTTGAACAAAATAGAAAAGATGGTTTATCACTCATGTACCCTTTTAGTGAATTAAGAGATTTCATACACGATGAACAGCCAGGAATTAATGCACTAATATCTGCTATGATTTCTTATTATAAGGACCATGACAAAGTAAAGCTTGAACTCGCGGAGAAGATAATTGCCAGCATAGCTTTTGAAAATAAAGATTTTCCTGACTGGTTTGAAAAGCTATTCGAGTTATCAAATT
Source organism: bacterium (assembly GCA_037139335.1). Lineage (GTDB taxonomy): Bacteria > Patescibacteriota > Dojkabacteria > JAOAGR01 > JBAXGO01 > JBAXGO01. Next base: position 1,502 of record JBAXGO010000076.1, on the reverse strand, counting down.
ATGATATGATTGTTAAAGAAAATTTTGAAGGAAAGGAAAAACAGGTTAAAGCAATTGATATTTTAAAGCGACTGCAAGAAAACACGAGTCCTTTTCAATCAGAACCGCCGAATTTAAAGGATAAGAAACTTAGTGAATTACTGAATACTGTTTACAATTCTGTAGAAGAACTAGACAAACATGTGCTAAATGAAGCATTAAAATATATAAATAATAATTTAGCAGAATTAATAAAAAATGAAACAATTGGATTGGAACCCAACTTCATACAAGCTCTTGCATGGATAGAAAGAATAAATTATCTGACACTAAAAAATATGACATATGAAAATCAACTTATAGCTCATAAACAAGAGTGGTTTCAGTCAATACTAAGATTTCAAGAACTAACAGGCGCATCGGATACATATAATGAACATAGTTTTCAAAGATTTATTGATGAGTTAGAACAATCAACTTCAGAAGAAGCATATAAAATAATTTTAAAAAAAATTACACATGATATTATTCTTCTTGAGAAGAGATATCAAGCTATGGGAAAAGGTTATTTATCTGGAGCACTATGGTCAGGCAACACCTATCATGAGCTAGTTGGTCTAACACACTGGAAGCCAGCTTCTACGGAATATGGTGCAAAGCATCGAAAAGAAAGACTATTACCTTCATATTTGATAAATACTGGTGATTAATAGTGAAAAAGACTTGAGCGGGATAATAAAAGAAGTAGGAATTATCTTTACATTATCCCAGTGAATTAATCCACTAATGTGATGCATTGTTTAGTAAGTTGTTTCAGTGATCCACTTTTTATTACAATTAGCTCTGGTTCAAAAATAGAAGAATACATATTTAATAAAGCAATAACATCTAAAACAGATTTATAACCAGACATTCCAGAAACATCTAAATATATTTTGGTAAATTTCATCCCATAACTCATTGCCTTTTGGATATCATAAGCGTCCAAAGTATCAAAACTTACGTCAGGATATTTAATTTTTGCTCTTTGAATACATTCTTGACTAATATCGGTAGCAATCAGATTCTTGCATTTCTCGAAAATAAACCTGCTAGTTGTACCCCACTCGCATCCTATTTCTAGAATAAAGTCAGTTGGTTTTATCCATTTTTCTATTGTTGCTCTATATTCAGCAACTCCACGTGTAGCTAAATATAGAGTTTTTAATTTAAATTGTTTGTCGTTTGCCATTTTTTGGCTATTAAAAAATATTTACAATATAAACTTAATTAAGTCATAGAAACACAAAAAGTGCCCAAAGTTAGATGTAATTTCTTACAAATAACCTTAGGCACTCTTCCGAGCTCACACTTCCTAAAGTGAGTATTTAATTGTGCGATAATTATATAGGATACTAGCTTAAATAACAAGTAAAAAAGAATGGATCGGAATATCAAATCACACAAGTATTAATGGTGAATTCTACTCCTAAAGCGAACAGTTAAATAAAAATTCGTTAAAAACTTCAATTGGTTTTCTGTAG
>JBAXGO010000075.1:0-2965 GCA_037139335.1 bacterium | reverse complement strand
AGAGAACTAAATTTTCTTTGATAAATTTTGAGCACTGTGACGTTTTTTCTCTTGATAATTCTGGTTTGATACCTATTAATGGCAAATTTTATAGAACAGGAAAAAGAACAATATTTAGGGAACTATCAATTCATCATCCGAATTCAACACAATGCCTCAGTGCAGCAATTATAAGATTAGAAGACTTCGAACAAAGTGCAGATGAACTAGAAACACAATCAACAGTTTTCAAAGAAACTAAACAAATAACCATATCAAGGGTAAAAATTAAAGTTCCCAATGAAGAAGATAAAGATTTAAACATTGTTCTTTCATCTTCAAAAAGAAAAAATAGCATTAAACTATTTGATATAAATAATGGATGTATGACTATTTCAATTAATTCAAAAACTGGAAAGGTAAAATTAATAATTGAGCAATTACCAGAATCTAATAATGAGCAATCATACCTCCAATATTTCATTAGACTAGGAAAAAAGAGATCCAAAACTGATACAGTCTCAGCAAATATTCAACAATATATTTATACATTAGATCATGGTCGTTTTGCAGAAGAATATTGGGATATAATAAAGAATACAAATAGCTTAAATAAATCGCAAAGACAAGAATTATTAAATTTGATGAATCAATTATATAATTTAAATTTATTAATTGATTTGCCTTCGGATATACATATTACTAATCTTAACGAACCAGATCCTGAAGATCATTACACCCCAGCCTGATTTTTTTTCTTATTAATTTCTTGATATAGCATTCGTAAATACATATCATAACCCAGATTATTGATATGACCGCTTTGAGATGAGCTGAGTATATTTCCACCGCCTCTTATTTCCAAATCTTTATTTGCTATATGAAATCCAGATCCCAGCGCTTGATGCTCAATTATAGCCTTAATTCTTTCAATTCCATCCAAAGTAATATCCTTACTTCCTTTTTTCTTTTTTTGTACAAAATCATCATCATCATCTCGTCTTTTTTCTACTTTCAATAACTCTTTTTTAATCCTTTTAATTTCCGTATCATCAATACTTCCATTTTTCAGAGTATAAGGTACTACTAGATAACAATATGCTTGAACACTAGACCTACCAACACGTCCTCGAAGCTGATGAAGCTGAGATAATCCGAAGTTGTGCGCATCGTCAATAATCATAGTATTTACAGCTGGAATATCGATACCATTTTCAATAATCGTAGTTGCAATAAGCACGTCATATTCTTTATTTGCAAAATCTATCATAATTTTTTCTAATTTATCACCACTCATTTTTGCATGACCAACAATTATCCTTGCTTCAGGGACATTTTCTTTTATCTTTTGTTCAAGAGTATAAATAGTAGAAATATTATTGTGAACGATAAATACCTGACCACCTCTTGCTATTTCAGTCCTAACCGGTGCGAAGAAATCTCCTTTAGAAATTAATTGTGTCTTTACTGACAATCTGCCTGGCGGAGGTGTAGAGATTACTGAAATATCCCTGATACCTGATAAACTCATTTGCAATGTACGTGGAATGGGCGTTGCCGACATTGATAACACATCAATATTTGATTTTACAGATTTTATTTTTTCCTTTTGCTTCACACCGAATCTTTGTTCCTCATCTATAATTAACAGTCCCATATTGAGAGGCTTCACATCTGCGGAAAGTAGTCTATGCGTGCCAACAATTATATCTAGCTTTCCTAAATTTAATTTCTCAATTGATTCTTTATTATTTTTTTCTCCTTCAAATCTAGAAACTTTGGATATATTTACTCCGTATTTTGATAATCTAGAATTGAAGACTTTGTGCAGCTGTGACACGAGAATGGTAGTAGGTGCTACGACGACAACTTGTTTTTTATTCAATACAGCTAGAAATGCCGCTCTAACTGCAATTTCAGTTTTTCCAAATCCAACGTCACCGACTAGAAGTCTATCCATTGGTTTTTCACTTTCCATATCCTCAATAATTTCAGTTGTAGTTTTCCTTTGGTCTGGAGTATCTGTATATCCAAAATCTGAAATAAGCTGATCAAACATTTCTCTATTTCTCTCTATGTCGTAGGCATAGCCTTTTTCTAATTCTCTGCGAGCATATAAATCCAAAAGTTCATCTGCTATTTGTTCAATATCCTTCTTTGCCTTCGCACGTATGGTGTCCCATTCTGCAGAACCGAGTTTGGTCAGTCGAGGAGTTCCGCCTTCACCAATAAATTTTGATACTTTATTAGAATTATCATAAGGTACATATAGATTTTCATTATTCAAATATTCAATATGAATATAGTCTTTTGAGACTCCGCATACTTCTTGTGATGTTATACCTCTATAAATTCCCACACCGTGTAAGTCGTGAACGATATAATCGCCTACTTTTATTTCACCATTAAATAACTTACTAATATTTTGATTCTGTATAGCAGATTTATAGAATAATGTGCCGAAAATTTCTTGATCTGTGAAGACAACTAATTTTTTTTCATTAGAATAGAAGCCTCTATCCGCCTGATTGTCTTCTTTAACCTCAGTGTTTTGCAAAAACTCATCTGCTTTTGCCTTGGATACAATTCCTTGAATTATTAGCTCATCTAAGGTGGTTTTTATCTTGTCCAAAAAGTGGACAGACAACTGTCCAAAATATTTTACAAAGTAATAGCCATTTACGAACTTATTTATATCCATTTGGAACAATTTATCCTTATTGGCATAAATAGGCAGAGGGTAAAAAGTTTCAGCCTGCATCAAATCTTTTTCGTAATAGAAATTTATAGTATTTTCTGGCTCTTTTTCGATATCTAGTTCTATTAGAATTTCATTAGACAAATTATCTTGTAATTCTTCAGTAAAAAATGGAATAAACGCCCTCCTAATGTCCGAAACCTTGCGCAAAGTCTGATTATCTAGTATTGACATAGACTCTACTACATTGCCAAACCGCTCTATTCTCAGCACTAGACCTGTATATTT
>JBAXGO010000074.1:0-2967 GCA_037139335.1 bacterium | reverse complement strand
ATAATCCTACACTATCCAAACTACTATTTCTAGGTACCAATTTTGGGACACCGTCTAATCTACGTAAATTCAGACACCACATATGTCATCTCGAATAAACTTGTCATCCTGAGCTCTTCGATAAAATCAGGACAAGATCTGTCGAAGGATCCCGTTGGAATAATAACAATCAGCTTTTTGGCTATACCTTTTCGTTTGGTAATTATGTAGTTTTGACGTAACATTGATATAGTATTTTCACTATCTCATCACCTTTTCCATCAGACTATCATAGCTATCAACGACATCATATTGGATTTCTGAGCCAGATAATGATTCAAAGTGTTTCTTTGCATAATCAATTTTTTGTTTTTCTATTCCCTTTAGTTGTAAAGTACTCATGCTACCTTTGGTTTCTGCTATAAAGTAAATATGCTTTATATCTTTATCTTCAAATACTATTGCCCAATCTGGATTATAATTACCAACAGGTGTTGGAATTTTAAAGCCATTTGGTAGTTTTGCATAAACCAATACTTTATTACCGTCCAATTCTAAATCTTTGGCAAATTTACGTTCAATATCTGATTGTGTCTTTACATATTTATAAATATGTTTTTTAACTTCAAGGGTATTAGGTTTATCTCCGCATAGAGATCCGTTGAAATTATTAACTGTAAATATGTTATCTTCATATACTTTATCTGTTTTGTGATATGTAATATTATTGATAAGCGTTGCTGCTTTCTGTTCATTAATAATACGAACTACCTCACGAATGAAGTGTTCAGGATTAATACTAAACTGAGCAAATTGCTGAGGTTTTATCTTCATCAAAATTTCACCAGCTGTCTTACGAGTTAAATTTGCTCCTTTAGATATTTCTGCTATTAGGTCATATTTTATACTTCCTAATATATTTTTCGTCTTTTCGATTTGAACGCCAGTAGTATAGATAGCATTTCCAGACTGAAGGTTCTCTTTTATAAACAATGTCTTTTGTTCTCCAGTAGTAATCTTTACTGTTGTCTTATTCACTTCTAAATTTGCATTAATAGCATTTACGCTTTTTTCAATTAATTCTTCTCCACTAAAGGCAACATCATAAACAGTCTGAATTTTTATTTTGCTCCATAAATCCTGAAATTCTTTCTTAGCGAAATTTTCATTTGGTTTAAGCTCTATATCGCGAATATTTGTAGTTCTATCATCTTCTGATGGTTTATATGTATCTGTGGCATAAACTTTCTGAAGAATTTCTTTTACTTCTTCTTTAAAGTTTTGTAGATTTGCTGGCAATTCTACTTCGTCTTTTTCCATTGCTGATACTAATATTTCTGTAATCTTGTATTCACTATCAATATACTTTTTATCTCTAAACATGAATATCAGATCCATTGCTGCTTTTTCATCAAATTTATATGTTTGACCTTCTTTGTTTTTTAACATACGACCTTTGAACACATCTACTTCAATACAACTTGGTCTTTCGGATAGCGAATCTAGTATTTCTTTTTGTAATTGTTTGGCGAAAGAATCATAAGATTCACTTGCTATAACGGTTAGTGTGTTGATATCAAAAAATTCATTTTCTAATTCATCGTAGTCCATACGATTACCATCAGCATCTACTGCTATTCTCAATCCTCGACCTATTTCCTGACGTTTGCTCATCGTTGATTCACTATGTTTGAGTGTACATATTTGAAATATATTTGGATTATCCCAACCTTCACGAAGAGCTGAGTGAGAGAATATAAATCGTGTAGGTTCAGCAAAGCTCAATAATCTCTCTTTATCCTTCATTATTAGATCATATGCATTTACATCATCGCTACCGTCTTCACCACGTTTTTCTGTAGAGTTTATTGCTCGTCCTTTTTTATCTATAGAGAAATAACCATTATGTACTTTGGATGTTTCGAATGAAGTTAAATATTTGTTATAGTCTTCATGAAAAAGATCTTTTTGAGATATTGCTAGATTATATTCATATTCAAATATTTCTTCATATTCTGATTTTATTTGATTCCCTTTTTCGTCATATGCTCTATATTTTGCTACTTCATCAATGAAAAATAGTGTTAGCACTTTTATTCCTTTTAAAAAAAGTTCTCTTTCTTTCTCGATATGTGATGCAATAGCTTCTCTGATTTGAATGGTACGGATGTTAAGTTCGTCGACATCACCGTGTACTTGTCCTACAGATATAGAAATGCCATTAATAAAAGATACTGTATTTGTTCGAGCATTTATTTCTTTGACTACATAGCATTCGTATTGTGCCATTTCACCAGATAAGGCGAAAAGATCATCTCCTTCTTTGATTTTTTTTAATACTTTTTTTACACCACCATTTTGTTTGACCTCAATCTCCATTTGTACGGTAGCTGTAGGGAAAGATGTATTGCTAATGTGTATTCGGTCCAAAAATAAATAGCTATTCGTTCCAGAATTTCCTTTTACTTCAATTCCTTTTACTTTTATTTTTTTTACTAATTTTTGGTTATATGCATCTATTGCATCAAGACGATAAATTTTATTGAAGTCATTTTTGTGTGTAGCGGAATATCGTGTAATAAAGAGTGGATTGAATTCATGTAGAGTTGCTTCAGCAGTTTTTCCAAATCTTTGTGGTTCGTCGATTATTAAAATCGGTCTAGCTCTTTTGATTACCTCAATTGGTTCTTCGGATTGTATCTCGTCAAGTTTCTGATACATTTTTCTTGATTCTTTACTTTTTGTAGCAAATGCCTGATGATTCATGATGATCACTTCGATATTTGATGTGCTGGCAAAGGATTTAATATTTGTGAGGTTCGTTTTATTTTTTGTGTCATAAATAAAATATCTTATTTTCTTGCCGTATATTTCTTGAAAATGTTCGGCTGTAATTTGTAAAGATTTATGAACACCTTCGCGAATAGCTATTGAAGGCACCATTATTATGAATTTGTTCCAGCCGTATTCTTTGTTTAGTTCAAACAT
>JBAXGO010000073.1:0-3182 GCA_037139335.1 bacterium | reverse complement strand
TCAATATGATGAAAAATATTGCGTCAAAATTATCAAAATGGATACTAGAAAAAGTAACTCAAGCTATAACAAAAGCAGTCACAAAATTAGTAGGCACTGCAGCAAAAGGTTTCGTCGTGGCTTTGGGGTGGGGATGTATATTGGCTGCAATTATTGGGGTTTTAGCTGTTTTTATAGTAATTATAATTACAGTTCCATCTAAAGGAGCTTATGATACAGGTGTTGGATCTGGTGGCTTTGTTGGAGGATTATTAGTTGGTGCTGCTTTACCAGGTACTACGATTACACCTGGTGGTCCAATAACATGCAGTAATGGAAAAAAAGTTGATGACGTTACTTTCCGCAATAAAGCTTATAAAGCCATATATTTAGACGTTCCATATGTCAATCAATATAATACAGACAAAGGAACATTATCAGCTTCTGGAGAATATACTGAATTCAAAAACGATACAGATAAACAATCAAGGGTTACAGACACCAGTTTCACCAAACCAGGCGGACGTGTTGTCGGCGGAGGTTCCATGTGTGGCGCAACGTCATCAATAATGGTTGCGGCATATTATGGTCAAATTCCACTAACCAATAGTTCTACAGTTGTGCAAGATTATAATTATATGACCAAGGGTCAGAATATTACTGAAAAATGTTCAATGTCAGAATCTGGTAAAACAAATGTTGTCAGTGGAGCCTTCGCTGTAACAAGTGGAGGTGGATGTGGTGGATCCAGCATTGCTGGCATTAGCAAATATCTAAATTTATTTGGAATACAAACGTCCGCACCGAATATGAGCCCGACCGTGGATAGTGTTTATCAGATTGTCAAAGATAGTGTTGATAATAATAATAGCCCTGTAATAATAAGTTTTTCACCAAATGCACCTTTCGACCATGTATCGTTAATTATAGGTTATATTTATGATCCTGCAGAACCGACGAAGGTTCAAGGATTGGTTGCCAATGATCCATATTCAAATATTCAAGTAAAAGTTGATACAGGCAGAGCACCAGACTATACAAGTACAGGACCCGATGGCGGAAAACACGCAATCTATGATTTGAATTCCAGCAAGACATATGGTGGTTATAATGTTTTATATGTTATGAAAATTGCAAATAACAATTGTAAAGCTCCTAATTTGCCAGGCAACAATGATGTAATGGTTTCATCAATTTGGAAACATGGTCAAAACTATTCGATGAGTTCTGAATTTGCTTCACTCGCTACATCTATGAAATCTGTAGGTATAGATCTGAGTACAGGTGGAGCGAAAGGAGATGAAGTAAAGGCGATTGAAGATAAATTAATTACAGATGCTAGACAAAGTAGTGGAATTAATGAAACACCTCCACAAATAGATACAAATAACAAAGTAGCTGTATGGGGAAATCCCGAATCAGAATTTGTTGGCAAAGTTGATGGACAAATAGGTGTTGATGAAAGCGGGAAAATATCACCTAGTTTAATTGGCAAAGCTGGTTATGGAGCATATGCGCCATTTATTTTTAACACAGCTCAAAAATATTCTTCACAAGGTGTAAGTCCGACATTAGTTTCTGGTAAAAGTGCAGATGAAAGTAAAAGTTTAATCTTTGAAGCGGCAAAGAGAGGAGCAACATCAGTTGTTTGGACTACGACAAATTATGCAACAATGACAACAAATAAATTAAACGACTATAAATTAAAAAAATCATCTGGTGAATATAATTGGAATTCAAATTCTGGATCAACAGTTAATTTTATTCCTAACAAACATACCCTTGTTTTTTATGGCTACAATGAAGTGAAAGGTGTCGTATATTTAATGGATGTCTTTGTAAATAATCAAAGTTCTGGTCTAGATGCTGCTGGAGCTGGCAGTTCAAATGTTGAGATGTCAATTACAAAATTTATGGAATTGTGGTCGCTCTTTGACTACCAGGCTGTTATAATTGAAAAGAAATAATTTTATTATGAAAAAAGATGGCTGTAAGGGATGTTATTGATAGTATAAAAAACGACAAGTCAGCTAAAATATTTATAGTATCAATGATTATACTTGTAATTTTTGCAGGTCTATTAATATGGCAAGGAAGCTCAACTGGCAAAAATAACATTGTAATAAAAACAGATACGGTCGATAAAACATACCAATCAACATCATATACATCAGAAGTAACAATTCCTGACAACTTCACAATAGAAGAAAGTTCACTGAAAACTGATATTCAAATTTCATCAATGGACATAAAAAATAGTACTGGTACTCTTGAAATATTGGTTGATGTAGTCCCCACAAATACGGATAAAATTGTGAATACAGGAAATCTAGGATATCTAGAACCGGATGATATGTTAAAAAACGACCTTGTATACCTAACAACCATAGATAATGTCAAATTATACCGTGACGATTATGATTTGAAATATTATAATGCGTCAGTCGAAAGCGGAAGAAATGAATCAATGAAATTTATAACAAGTGATAGGAAGATTTTATTTCCAATATATGCTGAAACGGGCGATAACCTGCATCCATATATTTCAAGATTCAAAACAACTAAAAACGAAAGAGTAGAAATAATTGTCAAAGTATCTTTTGATATTTCAGATGCTGATTACAAAAAGATTGGAATACAAATAGATGACTTTGTAAAAAAATTAAAAATATGACACCAATAGTTAATAAAATATACTTCGATAATTTAAATCAATTTGAAATTTTAGTTAAATTTTTTCAAGTAGAAAACGATAAAATTAATTTATCATCGTTTAATGATAAAGAAAATATATTGAATAAACACATTTTTGATAGTTTAAATATTTTTAATTTTGAATTTATAAATAATTTATATAATTCAGAAACTAGTTTATCTTTTGTAGATATTGGCACCGGTGGAGGTTTCCCTGGACTAGCATTGGCTATATGTCTTCCTAATTGCAAATTTTATCTAATAGATTCGATTGGTAAAAAATGTACAGCAATTAAGAGTATGGTGTCTGAACTCGGATTAAACAATGTAGAAGTAATAAATGATAGAGTTGAAAATTTGAATATCAAATGTGATATTTCACTCAGCAGAGCCGTGGCAGAATTTGAGAAAATCTTTGCTTGGTCTAGTAATACAACAATTAGTAGTGGTCATATTTACTTATATAAAAGCATAAAAGAGGAAATAATTAATTTTAATCATAAATTTAT
>JBAXGO010000072.1:0-3690 GCA_037139335.1 bacterium | reverse complement strand
GGGCGGAAGGGGTTTGCACCACCCCTTGATCCCCTCCTCGGAAAGGAGGGGAAAATAATTCCGACAGTCGCCCTTCGACAAGCTCAGGGTGACATATTTTTTAGTTTCATTTTTAAAAATCCCCTCTGGGAAGAGGGGTGCCGAAGGAGGGGTGTGTTCTATATTAATCCCCTCCCTCGGGAGGGTGGCACGAAGTGGCGGAAGGGGTTTGCACCACCCCTTGATCCCCTCCTCGGTAAGGAGGGGAAAAAAATCCGACAGTCGCCCTATGCACAGCCTAAACTATTCCAAATTAATTCTGGTATAATTACCTAATTAACCGTTATTTATGAGAGAAATTATACTGATACAACCAGAATATAATTTTTCTGAAATTAGTGATATTGCGAAATTCTTTATTACTTTACACAAAAAATCAGTTATAATTATCACTGGTCCTACTGGAAGTGGTAAAACAGAGCTGGCTCAAAAAATTGAGTCATTACAATCATCAATGTTAATTAATGCTGATAGTAGGCAAATATTTATACAAGTTAACATTGGCTCTAATAAACCAGTTATTGTAGATCATGCAATTTATGATGGTCACTATACATCAATCACAAATGAAGAAAAAAAATATTGGTTAATGGATTGTGAAAATTTAAAAAGTACATATAGTGCGCAAGATTTCAGAGAGCAAGTTCGATCTATGATTACTAAACTACATAATCAAAATATTGTTCCTATACTTGTTGGTGGTTCAATACATTGGATAAAAAGCGCTATTTCATCATCTATTACTCCATACTATGTATCAGACGAAAATTTATACGCTGAAATTTGTTCCAAAACATTGCAAGAATTACAGCTTTTGTATAGACAACATTATCCTGATTATGAAATTAATGAATCTGATTGGGCAAATCCACGTAGGCTTGGTAGAGCTATTGAATTTAAATTAATTACAGGACATTCAATATATGATTCAACTAAATTTATTGAAGATAATAATGATTATTTAATATTTCAGACTACTATAGATAAAGTTGACCATAGGAAAAAAATTAAAAATGGTGTTATTAATAGATTAAATAATGGCTGGATAGAAGAAGTTGAAAATATTATTAAAGTCTATAATTATGAAATACTGGATAAGTTAGGATTGGGCTATAAAATTATTGGTGAATATATTAAAAATGGAAAAATTGATGATGTCGATAAATTAATCGAATTAATTACTATTGCTGAAATGCATTATGCAAAAAAACAAATATTTTAAAATCCTCTAGATCTCAGATATTGGCTCAGTTTCCACTTCTTTTCTATTTCTGATTTGAATATTTTATTTTTTAAATATTTTTCAGTAAGTTTTTCTTTAGAAATATTTTCATCTTCTATATCAATATTATGTAAAGCTTCGTTTATAATTTCTTTATCAACGCCTTTCATAATAAGTTCTTGTCGTAATCTTACTGGTCCTTTCCCCTTCTTTATTCTTTCTTTAACCCACATTTCAGCAAATGATTTATCATCTAAATATTTATAGTTATATAATTTATCAATGATTACATTAGTATTAATATTTTCTGGATTCCATTTATATTTAAAAATTTTTTGAGAAATGTAATTTTTAATTTCTCTTTCACTTCTTGCTCTTCTCGCAATATAACTAACACTCAAATTAAATAACTTTAAATTATTACTTTCGGTTAAGGCTTTATTAATATCGTCATCATCAACATTTTCTCTCTCTGTAATATGGTATTTCAGAAGCATATCGATATATACAGTTCCAATGTATTTTTCATTTTCATACAAATGAACTCTATTCGTATCTTTTTTCGCTTGTTTAATGCCTGTAATATTCATTTCTTTTTTTTTATTTTACTACATATTAAACAGTGATATCTAAAGTAATAATAATTTAAAACAAAGGTCGGAATGAACACACCCCGCCTTCGGCACCCCTCTTAATAGAGGGGACTGGGAGAGGGAAAATGAATACACCCCGCCTTCGGCACCCCTCTTGTTAGAGGGGACTGGGAGAGGAAAAAGGACACATCCCGCCTTCGGCACCCATCTTGCTAGAGGGGAATTTTAAAAATGAAACTATAAATATTGTTACCTTTAGCCCTTTTGCATACAAGTTCGATAAAAAATAAAAAAATCATACTCTCAATTTATCTTAAAATATACTCATAATTACAATATCATGCTAAAATACTTGGTTTAAAGATATGATATGAAAATTGCTATTCTAACCCAATCAAAAGCCGGCTATGAGAACAAAAAACTCCATCAAGCTGCCAAAGAATTGGGACACCAGTGTACTATTGTTAATATAAATGATGTGGTTATCGAAGTGGGAGGTTTGGACAAGAAAACAGAAAATGGAGCCTTCGTTAATGGAGAAAACCTAACTTCTTATGATCTAATTATTTTTAGATTTATTTTTAGTGCCAAGAAAAGAGCCATGGCTCTAAGTAAACTTTTACGTTATTCTGGTGTAAAAGTAATGGATAATAATCTAGAACAAGTTGGCTACAATATTGATAAAATTAGAGATTCTATATTATTTCATGTAAATAATATCCCTTATCCAAAAAGTATAAATGTCCTTGATGAGGACGATTTTACGGATAGCTGTAATGAAATGGGTTATCCTGTTATCGTTAAACATACAGGTTCTGGCAAGGGACAAGGTGTTTATAAATTTGATGATATTGGAGATGTTGAAGACTTTATCGAAAAGATAGAGGAAAAAGGTAAAAAACTTCAAACTTATTTAATACAAGAATTTGTTCCTTATGTTATGGATATTCGTGTATTAGTTATTTCAGGTAATGTCGTCGGAGCTATGCAAAGAATTCCAAAGGAAGGCGAATTTAAAGCTAACTTTTCTAGAGGCGGTAGTGTAAAAATGATAGAAATTGATGATGAGACACGAGAATTAGCAAGAAAAGCGGCTGAAGTTACGAGAGCTACTAATGCTGGTGTCGATGTTCTTGTTGCAGAAAATGGCACAAAGTATATACTGGAGGTAAATAGAACACCAGGATTTGAAGGTTTCGAGAAGGCAACCGGTATGGATATTGCTACTTTGATTATTGAAGAAGCTATTAAGAATGCTTATTAATTTTTATTATTATTAATACTATGAGAGAAGATTGTATATTTTGCAGTATTATAGAAAAAGTTATTGCCTCCAAAATTGTTTATGAAGATGATTTAGTAATGGCAATTTTAGACATTGATCCAGTTTCAGAAGCTCATACATTAGTAGTACCCAAGAGACATTTCGACGATATTGTTTCTATTGAATCTGAATATGTAGAAAGAATTGCTGAAGTTACTCAAAAAATTGCTAAAAAAATATTTGAAAATATTAAACCTGATGGTATAAACATACTTCAAAATAATGGCAGGGCTGCTGGACAAGTTGTAATGCATTATCATAATCATATTATTCCTAGATGGGAAAATGATGGAAATAAGGTCTTCAATTCTCAACCTCCAGAGAAAGATTTATTTTCGATGATGGACGAAACTCTTGCAAAAATTAAGATTTAATCAACATAATATGAGAATAATGACTTTAGGGTCTCCAGATACTGATGAGACTCGTATGATTGTTGATGCAGCACGAGAAAGAGGTCATGAGGCCTATGCTGGAAAAATATATGATTTATATTTTGAAGTTAAAGATTC
>JBAXGO010000071.1:0-3991 GCA_037139335.1 bacterium | reverse complement strand
GTCGAAGGGAATGTCACCCTGAGCTAGTCGAAGGGCGACTGATGGAAAATCCAACAACATGGTTCGACAAGAGCTAGTCCTGAGCTTATCGAAGGGCTCACCATGACAACTTTAATATTATCCTGAGCATGTTATTTTCCCCTCCTTACCGAGGAGGGGATCAAGGGGTGGTGCTAACCCCTTCCGCCCGCTGAGCGGGCACCCTCCCGAGGGAGGGAATTAATACAGAACACACCCCGCCTTCGGCACCCCTCTTCACAGAGGGGAATGAAAAACACAACCCCCTTCTGTCATTCCTGCGAAAGCAGGAATCCATGCATTCTTGTTGTCACCCTGAGCCCGTCGAAGGGAATGTCACCCTGAGCCCGTCGAAGGGAATGTCACCCTGAGCCCGTCGAAGGGCGACTGTCGGAAAATTTCAAAAACAAAGAATGAAATGAACACACCCCGCCTTCGGCTCCCCTCTTCACAGAGGGGAATTAAAAAAAACAAATCCCTTTCAGAGATTTTTACCGCACTCAATACGATTGGGCAAAAACCCATCTATGTTTAGCCTCTTTTCCGCAATATATACATTTTCCCTGTTCTTCAACAGAATCTATTGGTAGACATCGAGTCGAAGCTTTTGTTTCTTCCTTAATCTTGTCCTCACAATCTGCATTTTCGCACCACATTGCCTTCAAAAAGCCCCGATTGCCTTCCATAATTGATTTAAATTCAGCATAATCATTAACGATATGTGTATTATCTTCCAAAAACTTAACAGCATTATCGTACATATCTTTTTGTATACTTTGTAAAGATTCACTTATAAAGTTAACAATTACCTTTTTTTCCACAGATGTTTTTTCACGATTATCTCTTCTAACAACAGTGGCTGAGTCAGCAGCAACCTCATTTTTTCCAATCTCAAGCCTAATTGGGACACCTCTTAATTCCCATTTATTTATCTTGAACCCAAGTCTTTCATCGTCACGTGAATCAAACTTAACACTAATATTTTTTTCTAATAAGAGCGATTTTATTTCTTCGCAATGTTTAATAATATTTTCATCATTAACAACAGGTATAATGACAACTTGTGTTGGTGCCAGCATAGGAGGGAGTTTCAACCCCTGATCATCACCATGAACCATAATTAAACCACCTATAGAACGTGTAGAAAAACCCCAGCTAGTTTGCCAAACAAATTGTTTTTGACCTTCTTTATCTTGAAATGAAATATCAAAAGCTTTGGAAAAATTCTGACCAAGATCATGTGAGGTACCACTTTGTAGAGCTTTCCCATCCGGCATTAATGATTCATATGTTAAAGTAGCGACAGCACCTGCAAATTTCTCACTTTCTGATTTTCTTCCCACGATGCCAGGAATTGCATAATTTTCTCGGTAAATTTTCGCGTACATATCCATTGCCCATTTCACATAATCCCATGATTCTTTATGAGTTGCATGTGCAGTATGACCTTCTTGCCACAAAAATTCACTTGTTCGCAAAAACAATGCAGTTCTTTTCTCCCATCTAACTACATTATTCCACTGATTCACTAAAATAGGTAAATCTCTCCATGACTCGACCCATTTGGAATAAGTATCATACATTATAGTTTCACTTGTTGGTCTCACGACAACTTTTTCTACTAACTCTTCACCA
The DNA here is from genome assembly GCA_037139335.1 of bacterium. Lineage (GTDB taxonomy): Bacteria > Patescibacteriota > Dojkabacteria > JAOAGR01 > JBAXGO01 > JBAXGO01. Next base: position 2,338 of record JBAXGO010000071.1, on the reverse strand, counting down.
CCAGCATGCGTAACAACAGCAAGTTCTGGAGAAAAGCCTTCAACGTGATCTTTTTCTCGACTTAAAAATGATTCAGGTATAAAGAGTGGAAAATATGCATTTTCTACTCCCATAGCCTTTATTTCTTTATCCATGGCTTTTTGTAGATTTTCCCAAATTGCATATCCATAAGGACGAATAATCATTGTTCCTTTTACAGGACCATATTCAGCTAATTGCGCATCCAAAATGACTCGTGTATACCATTCTGAGAAAATTTCATCTCTTTTTGGTAAGTTTTTCTTTTCGTACATAATAATATTTTAATAAGTAATACTTTAAGAAACAAAATTCATATACCCACCTGGGGTATATATTTAGTTTTAGATTTATATAAATTTTTATACATTATTCTTTATTTAAAAAGAAAAAAACTCGACCATACAAATACGCTCCAGTTATGGAGTTATTTGCAAGGACGAGTTAAATCGTGTTACCACCCTGCTTTTTTGTAATATTGCTACTACAAACTCAATGGCTTTTGAAGCCTACCAATTTGTTCTCTTTGGCTTGAGAGAAAGTTACGGCTATATGCCTATCCTTTCCCACTCACAGGCAGGTTCCCTTTCGGTACTTTTCCTGATCAACGCGGTGAACTATTGTATATCAGTAAATAATAAAAGTAAATATTATACAATTCTATCCTGCCTATTTTTCAAATTTGCAATATCTTTTTCTATTTCTGAATCACTATGTAATGTTCCATGATTAATTGGTTTAGTTTCAATTACTTGATCAAATTGTCTTGGCTGTGAATTAATTTGATTAGGAATTTGATTCTGAACTGGTGTAGAAACAACAGCTTGAACTGGCGGTTGAGATGGTGAATATGCAGGAATGTAATAGCCTTTTTCAGATTTTTTCTTATCCTTTGCATAAGCTTTCAATAATAAGTTTGCAATAAGTTGAAATAGTGCAATTATTAATGAAATTATTACAATTGCTCCAGCCCATATATAAAACTGAACATATAACATATTGCTTGATACTTTCAATATTGAATTTACTAAATCAGCTGCAGTATTTGACACATCAATACCATATTCTGCGGACATACCAAGTGCATTTCCAGTAAAATTAATCGATGGTATAACTAGGAACTGAATTAACACGCCGAGACCGGATAAAAATAATCCTGTAATAATAGCAACCGTAACAAAATATCCAGCAAACGATAAACCTTTAAATACATTTAATAGAATTATTAATATCATCAATATTCCAACTAAAGCCCAAACGAGTAGAATATAATTTTTATAATTACTATAAGCCTGTTTAGCCTGATCAAGCGCATCACGATTACTATCACTAATTGGTAATTTTATATTAAAAGCTTCTTTCGCCTTTTGAAATGTAATATTTTTATCGACTTGAGCTCTTATTTGAGTTAAGATTTCCTGAGCTGTTAAAGAAGGTCTACAATTAGGAGTTTCACCATTATCTATTGACTTCTGATATTCTGCGTCAGTAAGGCATCTTTTTTGACCAGTTATACTATCAGTAACTATGACGACAACATCCTGCTTGATAGCTTCAATATCAACTTCTGTAAATGTAGGTGCTAAATACAAATTTATATCACTATTTTTTCCATTGACATATTTGATTACATTTTCCACTCCTTGAGTCGCAATATCTGATAATTTAAGTTTAATAACGATATTTTTAATTGACTGATCAGATTTTGTTGAATTGAAAACTCCTCGAAAATTTGGAAATTTTTCTCCTAGATTTTCTTTAGCAGACATTATTAAGAAAGAATTTAAGGTGTCTTTCGTATTATTATCGTTCAAAACTTTATTATATGACGATTCATCAAATAACATTCCTACTAATAATGTTGCTAACGATGCGATTATCAAGACTGGCACCAGCAATATTACCAACAATGTACTTAGACAAGATTTCATCTTTATTTTATTTAATTTATAAAAGTCTATCACATATTGCACAAAGGTTTAAGGATATAAAGATATTACTGTATTTGGAATGACTATTATATTTAAAAGTTAAAAATTAAAAATTATAATTAAGAATACAAAGGTTGTTATTGAATAAAATCTCTCCCCGCGAACGGAGCCTGTTTTGTTTTCATATTCTCCCCTTATACATAAGGAGAGATGTCCGTTAGGACAGAAAGGTTATTGAATTTTTTCCTTTGCATTCAAGTTTTCCTACAGTCGCCCTTCGACAAGCTCAGGGTGACATTCCCTTCGACAAAGCCTGTACTGAGCTTGCCGAAGTGCTCAGGGTGACATTAAAGTTGTCATGGTGAGCCTGTCGAACCATGATGTTGGAT
>JBAXGO010000070.1:0-4217 GCA_037139335.1 bacterium | reverse complement strand
GGTTTAGGCAAAATATATTTTTTATCATTCCCTTTTTTTGCAAATTCTTCGATTACAGGTCCTGCAGGATAGCCTAATCCCATCATCCTACCTACTTTATCAAAACACTCTCCACACGCATCATCCAGGGTTTCTCCAATAATACTAAATTCATTATGACCATTCATCAAAACAATTTCTGTGTGTCCTCCTGAAATAAGTAAAGCTATTGTTGGCCATTCTTCTTCAATTACACCACCTTTTCCTGTTGATGTTTGTGCCCAATTCGCATAAATATGTCCAGCCATATGGTTTACAGCAATTAATGGAATTTGGTGCTCTACAGCTAATTCTTTGGCTCTTTTTAATCCAACTTCTAGTGCAGGAGCAAGTCCAGGTCCATACGTAACGGCAATTGCATTTATGCTAGTAAAATCCAATTTAGCTCTTTTGAAAGCATATTTAATTAGAGGATCCATTTTAATTGCATGAGCTCTAGCAGCATCCATTGGCACAACACCTCCTGTTTTCTTATGCATTTCTATTTGGCTACTAACGCAGTTTATGACTACGCTTTTCCCTTTAGTTATAGCAACTGATGTGTCATCGCATGACGTATCAATGGCTAAAATTGTTGGTTCTTTATTATCCACGATATGGTTTATTTATATGGGAATATGTTATATCAGACCTCTCTTTTAATAATATTATACTCCAAATTGCGCCAAAAATCGTTATAAAGATTAATAAAACAGCAAGAATGATTTTTAATCGATTGGACATTACGATTTAGAAGAAAATTTTATAACATTCAATAGTTCGTTGATGAGTTTCTCTTTCATAACTTTATCATTAGTCGCAATACCGTCAGTAAAACAGTGGTTGAGGTGATTTTTCAATAATTTTTCTGATGATGATTTTAACAAACCCTGTACTGCTAAAATTTGCTGAATAATTTCTATACAGTATTTGTCGTTATCTACCATGGAGATTATCTTTTCTATACTACTTTTAGCCTTCTTCAAAGCTATTATGGTTTGATCTTTTGATTGATTCATATTAGTTTACTAAAATCTGAAAACTGTACATTCCCATGCTACATGTACCATTAATAATAGATCCAGAGACCATTGCTGGAATATCAATATCGGTAGTCCCTGATGTAGGTAAAGTTTTATTAATACTTAGTTTGGGTATACTTATTGATGATGAACAGTCGAAAGTTCCGTTGGTATTTACTCGTAAAATAGCAGGTTTATTTGCTTCGATACTTGATATTTTTGGGGTATAGCCGTTTTTTGCGACGAGCTCTACGACTTGTTCTCCATTACTGTTTATATTTGCTTTGATTGCAGATTTTGAATCGCTATTCGATACTAATAAAATTATGGCGAATAGAAACAGCAAAACAACCGTTAAAAACGACCCGAAAATGAGTGCTATTTTGTTGTTTTTTTCTTCTAAACTCATAAAATCTTTTAACAATATATCATTTTACCCTTTATAATATGTAAGTCAAGACCTGTGGGGGAGGTGTTAAGACTTTAGTTCAAGAACTATTGGTGCATGGTCTGAACCATCTACAGTATCAAGAATATCTGCATCTATAACATTTTTCTTAAATGAATCGTTAACGCAGAAATAATCAATTCTCCAGCCTATATTCTTTTTCTTAGCTCCAAATCTCATATTCCACCAAGAATATCTATGTGGTTCCTGATGAAATAATCTAAAAGTATCGATCATTGGTATTGATGTGAAATCGTCCATCCAAGCACGTTCTTCTTTGGTAAAACCTGCCGAGCCCTCGTTTTCTTTTGGTCTGGCAATGTCAATTTCTTTATGGGCTACGTTATAGTCGCCAGTAATAATTACATTTTTTCCTTCTTTTATGTAACTCTCCACCCTTTTATATATTACTTTGTTAAATTCCAATTTAAACTCCATTCTTTTTGTTTCAATCATTCCAGAATTTGGAAAATATAAGTTTATTAATATGAAATTATCAAAATGAGTTTCTACCATTCGTCCTTCCTTATCCATATCTTCAACGCCCAAATCATATTGAATTTTATTAGGTTCTATTTTGGAAAAAGTAGCTGTGCCGCTATACCCTTTTTTTTCTTTGCTGTGATTCCAGTAAATATAGGGATATTTAAGTAATGCTTCTGGCAATGGCTGAACCTGCCTAAATTCAGCTTTAACTTCTTGAAGGCAGAATATATCTGGATCTTCTTCTTGGAGCCATTCAAAACAATTATTTTTTGCAGTGGCTCTGAAACCGTTTGTATTCCAAGATATTAATTTCATATTATATTTATCACATAATGTAATTTTAACACAATTAAAATATTATAAGTTTTAACAAATAAGTTTCGGCTTAGAACTCAGGCTATTTCGGCACAGATGCTTCTGTGGTCGGATCCGTATCTTTTTTTTATTACTTCTTTTTCAATTAATTTAGTTCCTATTGGAAGTAGAATATAGTCTAGTTGAAGAGCAAATTTGGGATAGGTCATCTTTTTTTCAAAGACATTGTTTAAGTTGTTTTCATGAAATAATTTGGCAAATATTTTTTTCTCGTTTTTGAATATTTCTTTTGCCTTATATTTCACAGCTAGGCTCATAGCAAGGTTAATATGAAAGATACCGAATGAATTGAAATCTCCGCATATAATATTTTTACTTCCTTTATCGAATAAGCTAATTGTGTATTTTAATTGGTTTAGTCTTGATTTTGGTGTTGTGGCACAATCGAAGTGAACATTAAAAATTCTGTAATTAACTTTTTTGTACTTAATATCTACATAAATGCATTCTCGAATTGTTTCCGTCTTCGATAAAGCTGATATGAATTTTCCTTTTTTTTCTTTTTCTAATTCAAAAATTTTAGTATTAATAAATTTATGCTTAGACAAAATAGCTAAATAATATGGAATTTTAATTCCCTTCTCTATTTTATAAAAATCAATGGCGGTGACAATGTTGAAAGAACTTAATTTTTTTAAGTAATTCAAATGTTCCAATGATATTTCTTGGAGGCATATTATATCTGCATCAGAATTGATTATATAATTAATTGCTAGTTCTGGCTTTTTGTTATCGCACCATATGTTCCAACTTAATATTTTCATAAGAAAAAGTATTTACATGAATATTACACCGTACAAACGCTTGTTGTAGAATCAAGAATTAAGAATTAAGAATTAAGAATTAAATATTTAAAAATTAAAAATTATGAATTAAGATTTGTTGCTGGACATAGATTCTCTATGAACTCACCATGTTGAATTTTATCGTTAACTTATCTCTGAGTAATCATTTTATGCTATATTAAATAAAGATTTTTTTATTATGGAATTTGCTCCAAACAGAGAAAAAATTATATATAGAGCTCGTGATATGAGACGAGATATACTAACCATGATAAATAAAGCTGGTTCGGGTCATCCTGCTGGAGCTTTGGGTATGGCGGATGTAATCTCTACTTTGTATAATTCTGGACTTCTTAAATATGATGCTAAAAATCCAAGTTGGGATGAAAGAGATATTATAATATTATCAAATGCTCATATAAACCCAGTTTATTATTCAGCTTTATCATTTGCTGGTTATTTCAAGCACGAAGAGCTTTTTACCCTTAGAAAAATAGGAAGCCGTCTTCAAGGTCATCCGAATAATCATTTTTCTGGACTTGGTATCGAAAATTCAGGCGGTCCTCTGGGGCAAGGTTTGAGTGTAGCTGTGGGAATGGCTTTAAGTATGAAATTAAGAGGTCGCAATGAAAGGAAAGTATATTGTTTCTGTTCAGATGGAGAACTAAATGAAGGTCAGGCGTGGGAGGCTTTTATGAGTGCCTCTAAGTATAATTTGAATAATCTTATTTTTATTATTGATAGAAATAACATACAAATTGATGGAACGTCAGATTTCGTTATGCCTCTTGAACCACTTCATGAAAAGATCAAAAGTTTCGGTGTGGATTGTTTGAGTGTTGATGGTCACGATGTTGATAAAATTTATACATCTTTGAAATATGCCTCTAATAAGGCTCTTTCCTCTTCCAAATCTTCGACAGGTGAAAGCCGATTTCATAATAGCCCTACAGCTTTGATTATGAATACTATTCCTGGAAAAGGAGTTAGTTTCATGGAAAATGATTGCAAATGGCATGGCAAATCTCCAAGTAATGAAGAGTTAACATTGGCTTTGGAAGAATTGCAATAAGACCTTTAACT
>JBAXGO010000069.1:0-4515 GCA_037139335.1 bacterium | reverse complement strand
AACAAGACCCTGCACTGATACCGGTAAATAATAATAACCGGATCGGCTTCTCGCTACTGAAAGAGATAAGTCTGCAATTTTGCTGGCTTTCTATTTTTTATCACCATCTGAAACGCTCTCCAGGCAAGGGATTAGCTTAAAAATTTGGTTCAAATTATCGGTTAGAAGTACCCTGCTTACGGGAACGACCACTAAACCCCCTGGGAATAGCATTTTTTTGACGACATACAGAAAGGGTATTAATTTGTAATTCACTCGCAACGAAAGTGTATGTACAATCCACTTCTTCCATTTTTTGCCTAACCTTTTTATGACTTTCTTTAATTGAAGTTACTTTTGGCATAATCTTTCTCTTTCGTCAAAAATATGGAAAGGCTAAAAATAATGCTTGTTAATAAAAACTTAAAAGCTCAACTTCAAAAATAAGAGTGCTGCCAGGCTTGATGAAGTTACCAACCTGTCTGTTACCGTAACCTAACTGCGGATGGATAAAAAAGCGGTAGATGCTACCCACACTCATTAATTGTAAACCCTCTTGCCAACGAGCTATAACTTGATTAAGCGGAAAACTAATTGGCTTCTTAGATTGGTCGAATATTTGACCAGTCGTTAGATGACCAGTATAGTTGCAAGTAACTTTACTAAAAACATTAGGCTTTGAGCCTGATCCTTCTTTGGTAACTTGATATTGCAATCCACTTGGCAACTCAATAATTCCAGGGTTTGATTTGTTGGCAATTAGAAAATCATTTGTAAATGCAGGCTTTACATTAGTGGTTATCTGTTGGGATATTGAAGCTCCGCACCATTCACATGTATTTGCATTATCTTATATTGGATTCTTACAGTTGGGACAATTCATATAAATACAGTTTATATAAAATTAAACCTGTTTGGTGAATGCAATAATAACTAATTGAAGAGGTTAATTGTTATGCATTTTAGCTACTCCATCTTCGATAGCTTTTAGAGCCGTATTTTCATTCAACATAGCAGCCATTGGATTTCCAGCTCCATCATCACCATTAGCAATATACCCTCCGTTTTTTGTTTTAGAAATAATAGCATTATATAAAGGCATATTTTTCTTTCCCGTTTTTAAACAGTATGCTTTAATAAATTTAGAAGTATCAGCAACTTGGCTTGGGAAAGACACATTAAGTATTAAGAAACCACACCATTCACAAGAGGTTGCGTTATCTTGTATTGGATTTTTACAATTGGGGCAATTCATATGAAATAATTATAGGTGTTCATTGGGTAGAAATTTTTCCTGATGACAAGACAGTAAGTGGGGCTTTGTAGTTGATGTGAATTAGCTGACCGTCCTTTAACTCAAACTCCACAGAATTCTCACCACATCTTCTAAAAGTTAAATATGGGATGTAAATTGTGACTTTATATTTTCCTAAAGGTAAATTATGTTGTGTTTCACCCCAACTGGTACGATTTTTTTCACCATTAATTTCTATCACGGGTGAACACAAATTCCAAGCAAGAGCTAATGGTAAAAAGCTTGTATTAATTTTCACCGTTCCAGTATTATTATTTTGAGTTCCAACATCAGTTATTGATGAAGAAATACTTACACCACACCACTCGCATCTGGTAGCATTATCAGAAATCGGGTTCTTACATTCTGGACAATTCATTTTATTATTTATTTTTCATTTGGATGCCTATAAACACACAAACTGCTTCAATAGCTATCAAAACAGCAAAAAACAATATTGCAACATTATTTTTTATCTCTTGAGCGGACAAAATGGCGCATATAAAACGCAATAACCCCGTAATAATGAACAAAAATGACAACCCTATTTTGTAACCATCAGGCATACTACTACGAGTTGATCCATACATCATGCCAACTGAAATTAATAGGCTAATGTCAGCCACAATCATATTAAATGGCTGATAACCACTAACAATTAAGCCCGCAATTGTATTTATAATAACCAGTGCAAAACCTACAATTAGTATGCTATTTTTCATGCTCAAAATTTTTTACAGATAACATTAAAGATTCAGCACATTTCTCATATTCAATATATAATTTTGGATTGTTGCTTTTACTTCTTACGTAGTTAATGTAAGTCGTAATTTTTTCATGGAAGTTTATGAAGCTTGTTCCCATAAACTTGCTTATCACCTCTTTATCATATATTCCAATATTATATCCAATCCCAATATCTTCAAAGGTTGTGAGCTGATTTTTTACGTTCATTAACAAAATAGTATCAGAAAGAATCATATTTAGAACTGAATCGCCATTTTTCATCCCCTGAAGTTGAGCATTAATATACCTCATAGGAGATCTATCTCTGGCTTGGAGTGTGTGTAGTGTTTCCACTTTTTTATCCCACTCATCCCTATGTGATTCAACCTTGATTTCCCAGATGATACTGAAAACAATTGAAAAAGCTGCGACAAGCTCCAAAATCAGTTTTAGTGAAAATTTATTATGATCTATTAAGCTGGGTACACCTGCTTTTTCTTTTTGATGCATAATTTCAACGACTTTATTTGACATACATTTAGATTATTTGAGATCCACGCCACTCACACAAACGGGTGTGCCTTGTATTAGGATTATGACAATTTGGACAAGTTTCAGGAATAATGAGCTTAGTCGTTTCCGCAATTTTTTCGTTATTGATACTTGTATTGTAGGATATTGAAGTGTTTTGAATATTTTTAATATCTATTTTTGGTTTTCTGGCTATAAGATAAATGACCCAACCGATAACACCCAATAACCTTAAAATGCCCATGATTGGGGTATTCCTCTTTTTTTGGTATTGTTGTAAATAAAAATAATGATGATAACATCAAGTATTATACCTATAAACAGTCTTAGTATTGCATAACCATAATCGGGTTGGTAATACTCGTAATCGGCAGCTTGTGAGAATAAGTAGCCCATATATTTATATTTTATTTAATAACTCCTGCTTTTTGCTATTAAACTCCTCTTCAGTAAGGATGCCAGCGGCTTTCAGTTCACCGAGTTTCTTTATTGCATCAATTATTACATCATAAGATACTTGAGGAACAGCACTTTGTTGATTATTATTAGAATTGATCTGGCTATTGTTTATTGGTTGCATACTATTGCCCATAATATTTCCCATCGTATTGGCTATTGGCGGAACCATACTCATACCTATCATTGTGCCTACGAGGTTACTTCCACCAACGCCTCCTCCCATATTTTCAGCCATTTTTTCAGAGGTGTCAAAACTCCTTTCCACTTTATAAACATCCAGGTTTTCTTTCCGTCTTTTTAATCTCATTCGTTCTTCAGCATCTTCAGACATCATTTTTTGATAGTCATCCAATAGCTTTTTGACTCGTGGTTCATCATAAATAACCGATATGCCTTCTATGTTAAATAATTTAATATCAAGACCATATTCGGCTATAATTGGAGTTATAAGTGGTTTTACCACACTTGATACTTCATAGGAAATTGATTCTAATTCAAAAGGTGAAATTGCCTGCTCACGAGCAATTTTTGTAATAGCATTTTTGACACATTCTGTAAGAGTACCTCGAAAATATTGGGCTAAAGTTTGGCTTTCAAAATTAGAAACAGTACCAACAATCTTATTTAAAAATAATTTTGCATCAGCAACTGTTAGTGCAAAGCTACCCCTCGATGTAATTGGTACAGGAGCTTTGAAATTGGGTTCGATCATATTAAAGGGTATAAGACCGAACTTTGTGTCCATTGAAACTGACTTATTTACAAAATATACCTCCGCTTTGAACGGACTATCCCCCCCGAATGCAAGCCCAATGATGCTTGAAATTAGAGGAAGGTTCTTAGTAGATAAAGTATGTGTACCAGGAGGAAAAACATCAAGCAACTGCCCACCTTTAATAAAACACGCTTCCTGCGATTGATTTACTACCAATTGAGTACCCAATCGCAACTCTTCTTCCCGTGAAGCATTATTAGCCGACCTCCATTTCCAAACGAGTACATTATTAGGCCCGGCATACTTTAGTACATCAATTATTGCCATTAAATTGATTTTTGGGTTGAAATTAGTTAATTTTTATCATTTATCTATATCGAAGAATAGGCTAAAATAAGGGAATGATATATACACACACCTCGGCTCTATAATTCATTCTCAGATTGTTGCTTATATATCAGGTAATCATATAAGTCGATAATTCTGAAAAATCGGCATGTAAGTTAGAAATAACGATTTTCTTCGCTCAGCAAAGAGACTGAATAGCCTTTTTTAGATGATTTTAAGTGGGGAAGTTCTGTGTATTGTAAAAATAAACCCAGTAAACAGGGGGTTTCGGGCTAAAATTTGGAATATTTTGGCTAAATTAGAAAGATTCATTAAGCTCCCATTATCGGGGCTTATTTCGTCCCCGCCTTAAACTTTTCAATTGCCGACCGGGTAAAATCGCTCAATACCAGGGTCCCGCTGATGGCTGCACGCTCTTTTAATAACTCATCCCAGTGCTCGGTGCCCTTCCAGAATATTTTTT
>JBAXGO010000068.1:0-4550 GCA_037139335.1 bacterium | reverse complement strand
AGTTTTTAACGAATTTTTATTTAACTGTTCGGTTTAGGAGTAGAATTCACCTCTTACAAAATACACATTAGTTGGTGCTATAATAAGCAAAATGACTAAAATTTTTAATAATAAAACTGATAAAGTCGGAGATGATTTAAAGAAAACTATTCAATCTGGTAGTAAGCTTAATGTCGCAGCAGCAATATTTTCTATTTATGGTTATGAAAGCTTAAAATCGGAATTAAATAATATTGAAGAATTAAGATTCATCTTTACTGATCCAACTTTCATTGAGATGGATAAAGTGAAACGTGAGCAAAGATTATTCGAAATTCATGCAAATAATAGGAAAAAAGCAATTAGTGGATCAGATTTTGAAATAAATTTAAAAAATGAGCTTAAAGGTCGTGCAATAGCTAAAGAATGCAAAAAATGGATTGATAAGAAAGTTACGATAAAAACAAACACCTGTAATCGTTATATTCAGCCACAACTTATTGTTGATAACAGCAATGAAAAAGTACTTTATAACGGAATTGATGAATTTAGTAGTGCTGGTTTTGGTTATGAAAATGATAATGCGATTTTACGCAATATTATAAAATCGGATGATTATGAAATGACAGATCAGTTCCTAAAGAACTTTGATGAAGTTTGGAATGATGAAAATGCACTAAAAGATGTTACACAAGAAGTTTCAGATTATATTTCTAATTTGTATAAAGAAAATTCACCTGAATTTATTTATTATTTAACTTTATATAATATATTTGATGAATTTCTTGAAGATATTACAGAAGATGAGTTGGCGAACGAAAGAACTGGCTTCAAAGACTCTATAATCTGGAATAAAATGTATTCGTTTCAGAAAGATGCTGTATTAGGCATAATTAATAAACTTGAAAGATATAATGGTTGTATTCTTGCAGACAGTGTTGGACTAGGAAAAACTTTTACAGCTCTTGGCGTAATTAAATATTATCAAGAAAGAAATAAAAGCATTCTAGTTTTATGTCCAAAAAAACTTGGAGATAACTGGCATACATTTCTAACCAATTATGAAGATAACCACCTTTATAAAGATAGGTTCAATTATGATGTTTTGTATCATACAGATCTTTCTAGGAGAAAAGGTTTTTCCTCAAATAATATTGATCTTTCACGAGTTAATTGGGGAAATTATGACCTAGTTGTAATTGATGAATCTCATAATTTTAGAAATAACGATCCTAGAAAAGATAAGGAATCCCGTTATCAAAGATTATTAAATGAGGTAATGCGAGCTGGAGTAAAAACTAAAGTACTGATGCTTTCTGCAACTCCTGTAAATAATAGATTTCTAGATTTACGCAATCAGATTGCTTTAGCTTATGAAGGACACACTAACGAGATTGATGAAAAAATTGATGGAAATAAATCTATAGACACAATTTTGATAAATGCACAAAAGACTTTTAATGATTGGTATAAACTTCCTATTGATGTAAGAACTACCGAAGAATTACTTCAGAGATTGAGTACAAATTTTGATTTCTTTAAACTTCTTGACAGTATTACTATCGCAAGAAGCCGAAAACATATTGAAAAATATTATGATATGAAGGAAATCGGGAAATTTCCTAATAGATTGAAACCAATTACACATAGACCAGATATTACGGATTTAACTGATTTTATCGAAATGAAAGATCTTTACGATAGCCTTGTGAAGTTAAATATGTCTGTTTATTCGCCATTTGAATATTTATTAGCAAGTAAAAGAGAACTTTATACTGATTTGTATAATACAGAAATTGATGAAAATATCGGTCAAGCTGGTCGCGAAAAAGGAATTCAAAAATTAATGCGAGTAAATTTGTTGAAACGTCTTGAGAGTTCAGTCGATTCATTCAGAATTACATTGCAAAAATTTATTAATAATGTCGAAGGTACTATTCACTCAATTGAAGAATTTGAAAAGAATGGAGGGAAATTTGAAGTTGAGACTACAATTAATGATATTGATTTTGATGAAGAAAATGAAGATATAATTGATGATGAATTTAGTATCGGTAATAAAGTAAAAGTAAATCTAGCCGATATGAATACATCAGGCTGGAAAGAAGATTTACAAAGTGATCTTGTTGTTGCGCAAGGAATTTTGGAAGAGATGCATCGTGTTACTCCAGAACATGATCAGAAATTGCAGGATTTGAAATCTTTTATAAAAGCTAAACTAGAGAATCCTATTAATATTGGAAATAAAAAAGTTCTAGTTTTTACTGCATTTGCTGATACTGCAAATTATTTATATAAAAATCTTGCTGAATATAATCACGTAGAACTCGGCTTAGAGACTGCAAAGTTAACAGGTTCAGGAACTAATGAATGTACTTTAAAGATAGATAAGCAATTTAATAATTTGTTAATTCATTTTTCTCCAATATCCAAGGAGAGAAATACCAGATACAAAGGAGATAAGGAAATTGATATTTTAATTGCAACAGATTGTATTTCTGAAGGTCAAAATCTGCAAGACTGTGACACGCTAATTAACTACGATATTCACTGGAATCCTGTGCGAATCATTCAGAGATTTGGACGTATAGATCGTATAGGTTCGATAAATAATGATATTCAGCTCATAAATTTTTGGCCACAACTTTCGCTTGATGATTATATTAATCTGAAAAATCGTGTTGAGAGTAAAATGTTTATGGTGGATGCAACAGCTACAGGTGAAGATAATGTTCTAACAAATAAGTCATCAGATCTTTTATTCCGTAAGAAGCAATTAGAAAAATTACAGGATGAAGTGGTAGATCTTGAAGAAATGGGTTCGGGTATTTCTATAACAGATCTTGGACTAAATGATTTCCGAATGGATTTAGTTAATTATATGAAAGAAAAAGGAAGTCTCGATGGCACTCCCAACGGAATGCATGCAGTATGCAAAAAAATGCCTGATATTGGTATACAAGAAGGGGTCATTTTTGTTTTAAAGAATATTAATAATGAAGTCAATATAGACAATACCAATCAGCTACATCCTTTTTATCTCGTTTATATAAAAGAAAATAGTGAGGTAATATCCAATCATCTCAATGTAAAAAATACACTCGATGTTATCCGTGCGGTATCAAAAGGTAAATCTGAACCTATATCAGAAGTTTTTACAGTTTTTAATAATGAAACAGATGATGGAAAAAAGATGGATAAATACTCAAGTTTATTAGGACAAACAATTGAGTCTATTTTAAATGTAAAAGATGCCAAAGATATCGAAAGTTTATTTAGCCGTGGTGGCACGACAGCATTAAGAGATACCGTCAAAGGTTTGGATGATTTTGAACTTATTACATTTATGGTTATAAAATGATTTTCAACTTACCTAAACAAGCATATGTAAATAGATTTGTCCCCAAGAGTAAGTTTTTTGAAAAGATAGTAATAAATACGAAGCTCAAGCAGGAATTCACAGATAAGATACAAAAAATCACATGGAAATATAAATTAGCCGAAGAAACAATTGGAATTCCAAAGACAGAATTAGTAGAAGAAATTCAAATTTTTGAGATACAGCTGAAAGAAAAAATAATTCCCAAAAATGTATTACGAATTATTGATAAAGCTATTCCATATCCGATTTTGTATGTTTTCATATTTGAAGATCATTTCGCATATGGTATAACTCTTAAAGACGATAGTAATCAAAGATATTATTTTTCTGATTGGGATGAGGAGAAGAATTTCACATTCGCGGGTTTGAATCTGGAGAAAGTTTATCAAAGTATCATTACTAATTTTATATCTATTAGCACAGAGAAGAAAGATTTTGATACAATCATCGCAACTGATAAACAAATAGAAGTTCTTGAAAAAGAGATTAATGCTTTGAGTAATAAAATCAAAAACGAAAAGCAGTTTAATAGAAAAGTAGAAATGAATAATACTTTATTACAAAAAAAGAAAATTCTAGAATTAATATTACAAGCTAATTAATAACATATTATTATGAATAAATTAAAAATGCAGACACCTGATCTTACAAATGAAAATATTTCAAAAATTGCTGAACTTTTCCCCAATGTCATTACAGAAAAAGAAGGAAAAGATGGCAAGATAGTGAAAGCAATTGATTTTGATTTACTCAAGCAACTTCTATCCAAAGAATTAATTGATGATGAAAATGAAAGATATCGACTAGACTGGCCCGGCAAAAAAGCCTCGTTGCTAAAGGCAAATACGCCTATTGTAAAAACCCTCCGCCCAGATAGAGATAGCAGTGTGAATTTTGATACTACAGAAAACGTATATATAGAAGGCGATAACTTTGAAGTTTTGAAAATACTACAAGAATCATATTTGAATAAAATCAAAATGATCTATATCGATCCGCCTTACAATACAGGAAAAGATTTTGTCTACAGGGATAATCGTACAGTAAGTAAAGAAGATTATGAAGAAGAGATTGGTTTAGAAGATGAAGAAGGAGGAAAACTTTTTAGAAATACTGATACAAATGGTAGATTTCACAGTGATTGGCTAAGTATGATGTATGAAAGATTAGTTGTGGCGAGGGATTTGTT
>JBAXGO010000067.1:0-4702 GCA_037139335.1 bacterium | reverse complement strand
GGATGACAAGTTTATTCGAGATGACATAGAAGTGGAAGCTCAGGATGACAAGTTTGTTCGAGATGACATAGAAGTTGGAGTTCAGGGGGATAGCATACATGAAGCTCAGGGGGATACAAATAAAGAAGAATTTAAAGATGTTTACATAGTGGCATGGACTACTACGCCGTGGACTATACCCTCAAATTTTGCGGTGTGTGTAAATCCTAATTATGATTACTGTTTAGTTAAATTTGAAGGTGAATATCTCATAATAGCCAAGGCACGTTTGGAATATACATTTTATACAAAACAAGAAAATATAGGTACAGAAAATGGAAATTTAGTACAAATATTAGCAGAATTCAAAGGTACTGAATTAGAAGGTCTACAATACGAACCTGTGTATGATTATTTTAAAAATGATAGCTCAGAAAAAGATTATCATGTCTATTTATACGATGGTGTCACTATAGAGGATGGTACAGGTGTTTTGCATGTTGCTCCTGCTTTTGGTGAAGAAGATTTTGAATTGGGTCAGAAATTTGGTTTAAGCGGAATTCACGATATTGATTCAGAAGGAAAAATGACAGTTGGTGATTGGGTTGGCATATATTTGCGTGATGCTTCGCCAATGATAGCTGAAGATCTTCAAAAAAGAGGGAATTTATTGAGATCTGAAATGCATAAGCATAGACTTCCTTTTTATAGAGGGGATAATCCATTGATATATATGACTCAAGATTCTTACTTTATAAATATTCAAAAAATAAAAGATAGAATGCTTGATTTAAATAAAAATATCAATTGGACACCAGAAAATATAAAAGATGGTCGATTCGGTCAGACAATTTCGACATCGCCGGATTGGTCTATTTCTAGAAATAGATATTGGGCAACTATCATTCCAGTTTGGAAAAATGAAGATGGAGAAGA
This sequence comes from bacterium, assembly GCA_037139335.1. Classification (GTDB taxonomy): domain Bacteria; phylum Patescibacteriota; class Dojkabacteria; order JAOAGR01; family JBAXGO01; genus JBAXGO01. Next base: position 3,787 of record JBAXGO010000067.1, on the reverse strand, counting down.
GCTAGTTATAGGCAGTATAGAAGAAATGACTCAATATACTGATCAAGTAATAAAAAAAGAAGTAGATGGAAAAGTCGAATATTCATTTGATGGTCAACCTATGGATTTACATCGTGATGTATGTGACAAAATTGTTCTTGTTAAAGAAGGTAAAAAATATACTAGAATTCCAGAAGTTCTTGATTGTTGGATGGATTCTGGATCTGTTCCGTTTGCAGAACATCATTATCCTTTTGAACACAAAGAAGAATTTGAAAATGCTTTTCCTGCAGATTTTATAGTCGAATATGTCGGACAGGTTAGAGCGTGGTTCAATGTCCTTTTGCGAGTATCAACAATGATTTTTGATAATCAATCATTTAATAATGTTATTTGTACTGGAGTTATGGCTGGTAATGATGGTCGTAAGATGAGTAAGTCATACGGCAACTATCCTGATCCCAAAGATGTCTTGAATAAAATTGGTGGTGAAGCTGTTAGATTATACTTAATGGGATCGACATTGATGGTCGGTGGCGACATGAATTGGTCTGATGAAATTTTAAATGAACAAGTCAAAAATGTATTAATTCCAATTTGGAATGTTTATAAATATTTAGCAATATATGCTGAATTACACGAATGGACACCCGAAAATACTGACTTTAACTCAACTAATGTTCTAGACCAATGGTTGGAAACATATATGAATAAAGTTACATCTGATTATTCTACTGCAATGGAAAATTATAATATTCCAGAATCAGTAAAGTTAATTCAACCTGCTGTAGATAATATTTCTAGTTGGTGGATTAGAAGATCAAGAGATAGATTTGTAGCTGGAGATAAAGAGGCTCTACAAACTCTTTACGTTACAATAGTTCAGTTTATTAAAACATTTGCACCACAAATGCCTTTCCTTACTGAAGAAATATACCAAAATTTAGTATCAGGATGTGGTCTGAAATCTTCAAAAGAGTCAATACATTTGGAACTATTTCCTGTTGTTGATTTCAAAAAAGTAAATACCAAATTATTAGAAGATATGGCTTTGGTCCGTGAAATTTGTACATTAGGTTTGAAAGTAAGAGATGACAATAGACTTAAACTTAGACAGCCTTTGGCCAAAGCTGTTTTGGTAGCAAGTGAAAAAATGATATTAACAGATGAAAAATTAATAGGAATTATAAAAGAAGAATTGAATGTAAAGGAATTCCAGTTAGCATCCAAAGAATCATTACTTGAAGGATTGGTATCTAATACTGATGGTGAAATTACAATTGCGCTAGATACGGTTTTATCACCAGAATTGAGAGAAGAAGGACTGTTGAATGAGCTTGTGCGAGCCATTCAGAACCTCAGGAAGACATCAGGATTCAAAATGGGTGAGTTAGTTAATATATCGGTTAAATTGTCAGGAAATGACCTTTTAAACGTTATAAATAAACATAATTCTGAGATTTGTAAATCTGTAAGTGCATCATCTTTTTCTGTAGTTACAGATTTAACTGATGGAAAATCTGTTAAGATAGAGGATGAAGAGGTCGTTTTTTCGCTAATAAAATAATTTTCTATACCGCTTCATTATTCATGGAGCGGTTTTTCAAAAAATGAAAAAAGCAACTTGTTCCGGTAATGAATTTACATTTCGTCACGGCAATGACCGAATTCGATATAGAGTTGTCGGGGAACGAGGTCCAAAACTTGTTCTTGTTCATGGTTTCGCTGATTCCATGGAGACTTTTAACACTGTTGTTAACTCATTGTCTCAATTCGCTACTTGTTATGTAGTAAATACTCTTGGTGCAGAAGCTTTGATTCAAGCTCATGATCATGACATAGGTTTGAGAAGGAATGTTGAAATTATAAGCCGTTTAGTAGTCGATAATGATATTAAAAATATATTTGGTCATTCTTTAGGAGGAAATATTGCTTCTGGTGTAGCAAGTTCCGTAGTTCTAAATGCAGATTTTATTAAAAATCGAAAAACTAATAAAATTGAATTAGCAAGAAGGAAAAGGGGGGATTTATTTCCAATGGATAATTTATTTGTTATGAATTCTCCTCAATCTCCGAAAGATATTTTGATGGGAAACGATATATTTAATAATATTATTTACCAAACTGGTTTAAAAAGTATAATAGCGAGGATGTTTTTAAAGAATTTAGATTGGAATACTATTGTGCCAATAATTTTGAAAGATATTGTTCAAGAAATACCACCAGAATATTTAGATTCAATAAAAAAACGGTATTCGGATCAGAAAGTTCGGCATGCCTTTTTGATGTACGTAGCCTCAATTATTGGTGATATACATAATGGCTTTCTACAAGCTTCATTGCATCATGAGGTTTGTAACAGAACCCTTATATATGCTTCAAATGATAAATTAATATCTCCAGATGCAGGTAATAAAATATTTGCTCAATCAAAAGAAAAAACAACTCTTCGTTCAATTGACGGTGGTCATATGTGTCATATTAAATATGGCGAAAAAATTGCGAATATTGTAATAGATACAATGAGGCTAAATAGGTAACGAGCTATTGATGTTAGAGCAAATATGTTGGATAATAGGCAGCCAATTGAAGTTCTTTTGTGTTAACGAAAAACAATTACATAGGCTAGGTTTCTAAAAACTTCTAAGGGGCGGGGTGAGAGTACCTAGTAAGAGTTTAGTGTACCCGTAGCTCAGAGATGAGAAAGTGCCTTCTAAGGGTCGGGGTGAGAGTCCCTAGCAAGAGTTTAGTGTACCCGTAGCTCAGTGGATAGAGCAGCTGCCTTCTAAGCAGCGGGTCGGGGGTTCGAGTCCCTCCGGGTACGCCATTTTGAAAAATTCCAACATCATGGTTCGACGAGCTCACCATGACAACTTTTATGTCACCCTGAGTATTTCGGCAGTCCTGGCAAAGCCAGAGACATCGTACATTACAAGCTCTTTCGAATTTAGAATGATTTCAACGTGATTTTGCTAAGCGGTTTAATATATTAATTTTATCCCACCAGCTCATATAGGAAAATCCCAGCACTGACGGATATATTTAACGAGTCTATGTTAGGGTTTATTTCTATTCTAAGTAAATCATCACAAATATTTTTTGCTTTATCAGACATTCCTTTGGCTTCGTTACCGAACCAAATTAATGTATTGTCTTCTTTTTTGAATTTATGTTTATACTTTTTTAAATCACTGCTATTTTGAAGTGATGTGCCTATGTTTTTATAATTACCGTGTTTATTTAATTCATCTTCCATTATTTCAATATTGTCGAAAATGGTAATATTCAAAGAAAAAATACTGCTCATGCTAGATCTAACGGTTTCTATATTAAACGGGTCTACAGCAGGATTTATTATATATAAATTTAAAATATTGAAGGCTGAACAAGCTCTCATAATTGTTCCAAGATTGCCAGGATTGGAAATATTCTCTACCACTACCCCAAGTCCAGGAGTTAATTGATTCGTATAGTACAGCTGCTTAATAAGTGCTCCTATTCCTTGAATGTTGTCTTTGGTAGATAAAGGTGAATATAAATCAATAGAAAATTCAACTCTTTTCTCCAAAGGTATTGAATTTATCAACGATTTTTTGAATTCTGTATCATTTTGTGAAGTCGTGTAAATGAGCTTTTCTATATTCCAACCGTATTTTATAGCTTGATATACAAAACTAGCACCGTCTGCCCAAAAAACTTTCTTCTCTAATCTGTATTTTTTATCAGCAATAATTTTTTTTATATCCTTAAAAATCTGGTTTTGAAAAGATGTTATCGTATCCATAATGTAATATTTATAGTAAATGAT
>JBAXGO010000066.1:0-5213 GCA_037139335.1 bacterium | reverse complement strand
TAACTTTCGCAACATTACCAAAATAATTTTGACCACAGAGGACACAAAGCTATCCTCTGTGTACTTTGTGGTTAATTTTTAATATACGATTATGGAAATTTTTGAAAAACTGGGAGTAGATCCTATTTTATTAATTGGTTACTTAGTTAACTTCTTGATAATTTATTATGTATTGAATAGATTTGTATTCAAGAAAGCTCTGGCTAATATGGATCAAAGAAAAAAACTAACAGAAGATCTAGTGAATAATTCTACGAAAACTCAACAAGCACTGGTTGATGCCAAGAAAGAATTTGAAGATATTGTAGCAAAAGCAAATGCTCAAGCAATGGAAATAATTGGCAAAGCTGATGAAAGCGCAAAAATGGTTTCAGAAGAAATCAAGAAGAAAGCTTCAGCTCAGGCAGATGATATTATGGCAAAAGCAAAAATAGAAATTGAACAAGAACAAATTAGTATCAAACAATCACTCGAAAAACAAATTGGAATCTTGGTTATTGAAACCGTAGAAAAAGTTATTGGTGATTTACCAGAAGACCAGAAGAAAAAAATAATGTCGAATATCGACAGTAAATTTGCTAAATAAATAAAATGTCGTCAAAAACAGCAAAAACAATTAAACAACTTTTAAAAGACAACGTAACAGATACGAAAACACTTGAGTACATAATAGATAATTTTAAATCTTTAAATTTATCAAAGACTCAAGTAAGGAAAATAATTAATATTTTCGAGAAGAAAGTAATGAAAGATTACGGAGTTATCGATAGAGATATGAGCACAGAGGTAAAAGAAAATATAAAGAAGGCATTTAATCTCAAAGGTTTAGTAGTAAAAGAACATAATGGTAAAAACATTGGTCAAACATTAAAAGTTGGCGATATTATGTATAGTTATGACGTACATAATAAGATTAAAGATCTGAAATAAATTACATTTTATAGACATTATTTTTTATAGACAAAAAATGGATAATACACTTGAAATAATAAAAAATCTTAAACAAAAGATTAATCAAATTAACACAGGAGTTGAAAAGAAAAATGTGGGTACTGTAGTTAAAGTTTACGATGGTATTGCTGATGTTGATGGTTTGTCAGAAGTAGCTTATGGAGAAATTGTTACAATTACGGATAGCAAAGGAAATAACGTTAGAGGTTTGGCTATGAATCTTGAAGAAGATAAAGTTGGTGTAATTATTCTTGATGATTACGCATATGTTTCATCAGGGAATCAAGCAGAAACAACAGGAAAGATTCTTTCACTTGGTGTTTCTAATGATTTTTTGGGAAGAGTAATTAATCCTTTGGGTGTAATTATTGACGGTGGTAATGAAGTGAAACCAGATAAGTTTTATCAGATTGAAAAAGTTGCTCCAGGTGTTGCAATGAGAAAGGCTATAAAACAACCTTTGAAAACTGGTATTCTAGCTGTCGATTCTATGTTTGCAATTGGTCGAGGACAAAGAGAATTAATTATTGGTGACAGAGGAACTGGCAAAACAGCATTGGCTGTAGACACAATTATCAATCAAAGAGATACAGATGTATATTGTATTTATGTTGCAATCGGGCAGAAAGCTAGTAAAGTAGCACAGTTAAAAGAAATATTGGAAAATAATGATGCAATGAGTTATACCACAATTGTAAGTGCTGCAGCATCAGATCCAGCCACAATGCAATATATTGCACCTTATGCAGGTGTAACATTAGCAGAATATTTGATGGATCAAGGAAAAGACGTGCTAGTCATTTACGACGATCTTACCAAACACGCTTATGCATATAGACAGATTTCATTGCTGTTAAAAAGACCTTCTGGTCGTGAAGCATATCCAGGTGATGTTTTTTACCTTCATTCCAGACTTCTCGAAAGAGCAGCAAGAAGAGACGAAGCATTTGGTGGTGGTTCTATCACAGCACTTCCAATCATTGAAACTCAACAAGGCGATGTTTCTGCATATATTCCGACAAATGTTATCTCTATCACAGATGGACAAATATTTTTGGAAACAGGATTATTCAATGCAGGTCAGAGACCAGCTATCAACACGGGTATTTCAGTATCAAGAGTCGGTGGTGATGCTCAAACAAAGGCTTTGAAAAAAGTCGCTGGTAAATTAAAATTAGAAATGTCTCAATATCAAGAACTCGCAGCATTTGCACAATTCGGTTCTGATCTTGACGAATCAACAAAGGCAAAACTTTTAAGAGGTTCTAGAGTTAATGAAATTTTGAAACAACCACAATACATCCCATTATCAGATACTGAACAAACAATAATCGTATGGGCTGCAACTAATGGTTACTTTGATAAAATTGAATTGAAAAATGTAAATAGTGAAAAAATGAAACTTGTAGAAAAATTCAAGGCACTATATCCAGAAACAGTAGATAAGCTAAATGAAACACACGAATTGAACGACGAAATTCTGGAAAAATTCCAGGAAATAATAAAGTGGTAAATTAAAATGAATCTATTAGCACTAAAAAACAGAATTAAGTCTGTAAAAAACATAGGTCAGGTTACCAAAGCTATGGAGCTAGTTGCTGCTACAAAAATGAGACGTGCACAGCAAAGAGCTTTGGATGCTAGATTTTATACATCAGAGTTAAAGTCGTTGATGAGAAAACTACTCGTTGATGGTAGTTTATCAGACTTTGATCTAGCAAAAGAAAATGTAAATGCCAAAAAGAACCTACTCATAATTGTAGGTCCGTCCAAAGGTTTGGCTGGTCCCCTCGTTTCAAATTTATCAAGAGAAGCTTATAAATATTTATTAGCAAATCCAGACACAGACTTGATAGCATTGGACAAAAAAGGCGTATATCTAGCAGAAAAAAGTGGTAAAGATATAATTGCAGCTATTGATTACATAAAAACATCAATTGAACAAGAAGATCTAGAAGGTGTATTCAGAATAATAAAAGAAGAATATACAAAAGGTACATATAAAAAAGTATCCGTAGTGTTCACACATTTCATAAACACATTGGTACAGAAACCAATGGTCACAGACATACTTCCTATCACTATCGACTCTATAAATAGTGGATTCGTAAAAAGTGATGAAGATAATAATATGACAGATATATTGATCGAACCTGGAAAAACAGAAGTTTTGGAACAATTGTTTAATCAGTTTTTTGAAAACACATTGTTTTTATCAGTTTTGGACAGTATTTCGAGTGAATATAGTGCTAGAATGATAGCCATGAAAAATGCAGGAGATAATGCCAAAGAATTAAAAGAAGATCTGACCTTGGAATATAATCAATCCAGACAAGCTGCTATCACACAGCAAATTCTGGAAATTGCAGGTGCTACGGCAGCAATGGAAAGTTCAGATTGATTTGTTTGTACTAATTGTTATTTTTTAATTGAAAGTAAAATGCAACCACATGTAATACAAGTTTTGGGACCAGTAGTAGACATACTATTCGATGAGAAATCAGTACCAAATATTTATAACGCTGTAAAAATTAGAGTTGATGATAATAAATCTATCATTGTTGAAGTTCAACAGCATCTAGGCGATGGAATAGTTAGAACTGTTTCGATGCAGCCAACTGAAGGTGTAATAAGAGGAGCGATTGCAGAAGATACAGGAGCTCCAATTTCTGTACCAGTAGGAGAAAAAGTACTAGGTAGATTAATCAATGTTCTTGGTGAAACAATTGATGGTGCAGAAGAAATCAAAGATGTAAAAAGAATGCCAATCCATAGATCAGCACCAGCATTCAAGGATCAAAGTACTAAACCTGAATTATTAGAAACCGGTATCAAAGCTATCGATTTGATTGCACCATTTATCAAAGGTGGTAAGGTAGGTATTTTCGGTGGTGCAGGTGTAGGAAAAACTGTTGTTATTCAAGAATTAATTAATAATATTGCCAAAGCACATAGCGGTTACTCAATCTTTGCAGGTGTTGGAGAAAGATCCAGAGAAGGTAATGATTTGTGGCATGAAATGCAGGATGCAGATGTTATCAGCAAAGTAGCTATGGTTTTTGGTCAGATGAACGAAGTTCCAGGAGCTAGACTGAGAGTTGCACTTTCTGCTCTTACAATGGCTGAATATTTCAGAGATGAAGAAAAGAGAGATGTGTTGCTATTTATTGATAATATTTTCAGATTTGCACAGGCTGGTTCAGAAGTATCAGCTTTGTTGGGTAGAATACCATCGGCTGTAGGCTATCAACCAACATTGGCTTCAGAAATGGGTGCATTACAAGAAAGAATTGCTTCAACAAAGGATGGTTCTATTACATCAATTCAAGCGGTTTACGTACCTGCAGATGATTACACAGATCCAGCACCAGCATCAATTTTCGCTCATCTTGATTCAACATTATCACTAGAAAGATCTCTTGCACAACAAGGTATTTATCCAGCTATTGATCCATTATCATCAAGCTCCAGAGCACTTGATCCAAACATTGTTGGTGAAGAACATTACAGAGTCGCAACAGGTGTTTTGAAAGTATTACAAAGATACAAAGAATTGCAGGACATAATTGCAATTTTGGGTGTTGATGAACTTTCTGATGAAGATAAAATTACTGTAGGAAGAGCAAGAAGAGTTCAAAAATTCTTTTCACAACCGTTTTTTGTAGGTGAAAAATTTACAGGAAGAGCAGGTGCCTATATGAAAATTGAAGAAACTGTTAAAGATTTCGGAGATATTTTGGATGGTAAATATGACGATAGACCAGAAGATGATTTTTATATGGTAGGAAGTTTGAGTAAATAACCTATAAGTTAATTGGATAATTATGAAATTGATAATTCTAACACCAGAAAAGAAAATACTTGAGAATGAGGTTTCGCAAGTTACTGTGCCTACTTCAACTGGTGAAATAACAATTCTTCCCGATCATGTAAATTTACTTTCTACATTATCATTAGGAAATGTGTTATTCAAAGGAGATAAATCAGATTCAGAAGAATTTATAACTATTGAGTCAGGATTTCTGACGACTAATGGTAAAGATATAATAATACTAGCAGATGTTGCCATTCATAGCGAAGAATATGAAGAACAAGCTGTTGAAGAAATGAAAAATAGAGCTGAAAAAATTATGGCCGAGGCACCTAAAGATAGAAATATCGAAAAGCTAAAGACTCAAGCTCGAGTTGCCAACCTACATTTAGTGAGTAAGAAAAAAAGAAAGATATAAGGATTGGTGTGCTTATTCCCCAATCCTCTCCTT
>JBAXGO010000065.1:0-5671 GCA_037139335.1 bacterium | reverse complement strand
ATTAATATTTGAATTTCAAAAAGTATTTCTTTGGCTTCAGTTCTTCTGTAACAACATCTTTCCATGAAGGATCTATATCTGAGACTCTTTTGAAAGTCCTTTTTTCTAGGAAAAGCGGATCTACTGCTCTTGATTTACATGTTAGTTCAAAATCATAATTTGTACTATCTGGTTCACAGCAGTTTCTGTCATTTAATCTTTTCCAATATAATTCTAACTTTTCATCTTCTTGGATATGAGGTTCGATTTTTTCGATTACATCACTATCAGTAAGGTAGAAATCTTGCTCAGATATTAATTTCAATTCAAAGGCTCTCTTCAAAAAATCTGCTGTTACTCTGAACATTTGAGCAGAGACTTCGCTTGAATAATATACATCATTAGCTAACTTAAACAATTCTGCAAATTTTCTAGCATATTTATAATTATCAAAATACCACGTATCTTTATTTGCATGTAAGTGACTTAATAAATCATGGATCTCTCTCTGTGACATTTCACCAAAAATAACTGCTGTTTTTAATGAATAATCAATTCGGTCAGAACATAGGTCTGGAATATTATTTTCTTTCAGTGGGAAATTACTATCATCAAGTATGTAGTCTACATTTAAGTTATTTCTCTTCAATATCTCGGCAAATTCAGAATTTTTAATATATCCTTCGTGGGATTTATCTTGATGGTTCTGCTGATCATGTTCTTCTTCGTTTAATACATAATCTATGCAGTGTGAAAAAGCAGTGTGGGAAACATCATGTATTAATCCGGCAATTTGCTCGGCATATGGAGCTCCAAAATTTTTCAAAAGAAAATAATCACCGATACAGTGCATATATCTTGTATGAACATAACCTCTTAAATCAGTGTCAGGACGTACGAGTTGTTTTTTATAACCGCCTTGGTCAATACCTTTCAATCTTTGAAAGGCTGAACAATTTATAATTTCTAGAACTACTGGATCTATTATTTCGATTTCACCATACACGGGGTCGATGTGTTTCATATCTTTATACTTTATTCAATATGATACCATATGTTGTTTTATCTGTTTATAAAATGATTGATTTAGAAAAAACAATTCAGGAATTTGCTCAAAAGGAAATATGTATAACAATTTTGAAAAATATAAAAAGTGGCAAAGAAGCTACAGTTTTCAAAGTTTTGTGGAATGAAAAACCATATTGATTTTCCTCAGGCTGTGGATATTAGAACTAACCCGAATGCAGAAACATTACTAGTAAGAGATAGGGAGAATGTGAGAAAATTTTTTGAAAAAAACTATGAAACTAAAAGATTTAGGAAAAACTAAAATTTATATATCAGATAAAATTGAAAAATATCCAGAAGTAATTACTCTTTCGACGACACGCTTTTACGAAGAAGGATCTTTTAATATGTCGATATCGGAAAAGACGTTTGAAAAAGATTCTGCTCCAGGAAATAGAAAGAGGCTTGCCGAACTTTTGGGGATTTCAACATCTAATTTTATCTTTTCAAAACAAATTCATTCAAACAACATTTTAGTTATTGACTCAAATAAATATGCGGGTAGGGGCTCACTTATTTACGACTCTGCAATTGATGATAACGATGGTTATGTCACAAATATTCCAAATATATGTTTATGTATAATTTCATCAGATTGTACGCCTGTTTTCTTTTATGACCCAATAAAAAAAGTTATTGGTGCCGTTCATGCAGGGAGGAAGGGGACTTTCTTAAATATTACTGGTATGGCGGTGGAAAAAATGAAATCTATTTATGGCTCTAATTCAAAAGATATTATAGCCTGCATCGGTCCTGCTATAGGTTCATGTCATTATGAAATAGGACCTGAAATTGTGGATGAGATGAAAAAATTAAATATAGAAAAGTATATTGTAAGGAAAGCCGATAAAGGACATGCGTATATTGATCTTGAAAAGATGAATGTCGAGCAACTTATTGCCGCAGGTTTAAATGATGAAAATATTGAAGCATCAAAATTGTGTACAATTTGCAACGACGATTTTTTTTCTTATAGACAGTATGGTGCTGGCAGTAGTCAGTTGGCCAGTGGAATAATGCTTAAATATTAAGTATTGGCTCAATAATCCCCATTAATGCTAGAGCACCGAGTATGTTTAATAATGCAAAAAATAGAACTATTATTCCAGCCGTTTTGAAAAATATACCTGCTTTATTTGATTTTGAAAGTGTTATTGATGCAAAACTTACTAGTGCTAGTATTGGTAAAGTTCCTAGTGCAAATGTCATCATCGTGCTAGCTCCACCCCAGAAATTACCAGTACTCAATGCATAAAGTTGCATGCTTTGTGTGAAACCGCATGGTAAGAAAAAGGTTGCTGCACCTACTAAAATGGGTGTAATTAAAAAACCTTTATCTTGTGCTTCAATATTTAATGCTTTTCTTGATAAAAATTTAGGCATTCTTGGCTGTAATTTTTTGAAAACTGGAAAAATATCCATCATATTTATTGCCAAAATTATCATTACTACTGCGATTATTAAATCTAGAATAAAGTAAATTGTTGTGCTTAATTTGAAACTAGCGCCTATAATTCCCAATAATCCACCCAATATGAAAAACGAAATAATTCGTCCTAAATGAAAACTAATTTGCGAAATATTTTTTCCTGTTCTAGATTCTTTAGCATATGTGGCTGCCATAGATAGCACTAGACCTCCAACAACTGCCATGCATGATGATAATGAAGCAACTATCCCAATTAAAAAAATAACAGGCAAGGGGAGTGTTTCTCCTGCTGTATTGATAAAGTTAATTAGTCCTAATTTTTGTGATAGTATGAATAAAATTATTATTGTCAAGCCAATTGGTACGGCAAAAATAAAGTCATCCAAATTACTTTTCTTAATACTTTTTTTTAAAGTTACTTTATAACCTTCTTTTTCAACGAAACTAGATAGCTCCTTTGCTAATTCTTCAATATTTTCTTCATCTTCGAAGTTACCTTCAACAATAATTTTTTCTTTACTTAGACTTGCCTTAACTTTTTTTACCTTACTATGATTAGCAAGTTTTTTTTCAATTAATATTTCGCATGCTGCACAATGCATTCCATCTACATAAAATTCATGGCAAATTGTTTTTTTTTTAGACATGTTTTTTTATTTCAAAACTACAATTTCAAAGTTTTCAACCTCAAGGCATTTGATACAACAGATACGCTACTAAAAGCCATAGCTGCACCTGCTATTGCTGGATTTAACATTATTCCAAAAAATGGAAACAATATTCCAGCAGCAATTGGTATTCCTATAATATTATATATGAAAGCCCAAAAAAGGTTTTGTTTAATTATCTTCATAGTCTTTTTTGATAATTTTATTGCTTTTGGCAACTTCGAAATATTGCCTCCCAGCAATGTAATTCCAGCTGATTCAATTGCTACTTCGGTTCCTGTCCCCATGGCAATACCTATGTCTGCTGTTGCTAGTGCTGGTGCATCATTAATTCCATCTCCCACCATGGCTACAATGTTACCTGCTGATTGAAGTTTTTTTATCTCATTTGCTTTGTCCTGTGGTAAAACTTCGGCTATCACTTTATCGATTCCTACTTGTTTTGCAATATAATTTGCTGTATTTGCGTGATCTCCAGTGATCATCGCTACCTTTAAACCTAGTTTGTGAAGGTCTTTGATAACTTCAATAGAATTTTCTTTAATAGTATCGGCTATACCTATATAGGCAAGTATTTCTTTATCCGTACTGAATATTACAGGAGTTCTGCCCTTTAATGTAAATTCATTAATAATATTCATATCTATATTTAGGTTTAAATCAGAAGCAAGTTTCAAATTTCCAGCGTAAAACGTAATTTCTCCTACTTCACCTTTTAGACCTTTGCCTTCAATCGCTTCGAAATTTTCAACATTTAAAAATTCAATTTGACTTTCTTGTGCTTTTTTCACAATTGCATTTGCTAGAGGATGCTCAGATTTATTTTCTAGGGAAGCTAGGATTTGGAGTAATTCCGTCTCATTCTTAATTTTAAATTCTTCATTTTTAACTAGTGTTATGTCCGTTACTTCTGGTTTTCCCTTTGTAATAGTACCTGTTTTATCCATCACTATGAAATTTACTTTATGAAATTTTTCTAGAGATTCCGCGTCTTTTATTAATATTCCATTCTGTGCTCCTTTACCTGTTCCTACTATTATTCCAGTTGGAGTTGCTAATCCTAGAGCGCAAGGGCAGGCTATGACCATTATACCTACAAAAGAAATAAGTCCAAGTGAAAGAGCCTCGTTAATGGGCATAAATATTGAACCTACAAAAGCCCATAATATTAATACTACGACAGACAAAATAAGAACTATTGGTACAAAAATACTAGATATTTTATCTGCTAATTTTTGAATTGGAGCTCTGGATCCTTGAGCATTTTCAACCATTTTAATTATTTGAGAAAGCATGGTTTGACTTCCTATCTGTGTTGCTCGTAATTTGAATGAACCTTGTTTGTTAAATGTTGCACCAATTATTTTGTCTCCGATTGATTTATCTACTGGTATTGGTTCGCCAGTTATCATTGATTCGTCAATCGATGAGTTCCCTTCTATAATTTCGCCGTCAACGGGGATCTTTTGTCCTGGCTTAACTATTATAATATCGTTTATACTAATTTCTTCTATTGGGATATTCCTTTCCATTCCATCTTTTTCAACTAGGGCTGTTTTGGCTTGCAATCCGATTAATTTTTCTAATGCCTCTCCTGTTTTTAATTTAGATCTTGCTTCTAGATATTTACCTAATGTGATGAAACCAATTACTATAATTGTTACATCAAAAAACGTTCCAGTTTCATTACCTAAGAAATCTTTAACTTGAGGAATAAATAAAAGTATTGAGCTATAAATATATGCCGTTAGAGTGCCTAGACCAACCAGAGTGTCCATATTTGCTATTCTAAATCTTAAGAATCTCCAAACTCCTTTAATAAACGGTTTTCCAATCCAAAATAGAATTGGTGTTGCAAATATAAAACCTAATATATCAAATAACTCCATTGAGATTGGAAATTGTGGAAAAAAAGATACTGATTTTGCTATCAACATCCAAATCATGATTAAAAAAAAGATTATTGATATTGGAATGACAAAGATAACCATCGTTCTCATCTGATTTAATTCTGTAATTTTATCCTGTTGTTTTTCTTGTCCAGCCTTTTTATTTTTTATCGAGAGTAGGGAATAACCAAGTTTATTTATTTCCTGGTTCATGTTATCCAAAGTGATTATTTCAGGATCATATGAAACAATAGCTTTTTCACTAGCTAGATTTACATTTATGCTTTTTACTCCAGGTAAGGTCTTTATCTTTTCTGAAATAACAAAACTGCATGATGCACAATGCATTCCCCTTACATCAAATGTCTCTTCTTTCATATAATTAAATAATAAAAGTATTCTCTTAGCATATTTTATGATATTCCTGTTAAGAATATAAATCAATACCTATACCCTAGGTAGGGGAGCTGCTTAGGCTTTCCTTTTCGTTGTCGCATCTGTATCCTGACTTTTGTTGTTATCCCAGCCTTTCGACAGGCTCAAGATAAACTAAGGTCGGGGTATTATTGAATTAAGTAGTTAGTTATCCAGTTTCTTTTCTCTCTGGTACTTTTCTCTTGAAAGTCAACTGTCAAATT
>JBAXGO010000064.1:0-5764 GCA_037139335.1 bacterium | reverse complement strand
TTTCTGTTCCAAGTAAAAAACCTACCATTTTTACAGCAGGCGGCCCGAATACAGCACCTGTTAATGCTATTGGTGCACTTCCCAATGCCGCACCTGCAACTGCACCTGCTACTGCTGCACTAATTGGTGCTTTATCTGCAGCTTTTTGAGCATTATCACCACCCTCATTTGCAACAGAGGCTGCATTTCTAACAGGAGATTGTTCAGGTCTATTTTGTCCGTAGGAACCATTATTCATGGCTTGTTGATATCTTTTGTATTGTTCCATCTGTTGGTCTGTTATACTGCCACGATTCATATTTGAAGGATCCACTTGATCTACGAAATCAGCATCGTTTGACATTAATTTAGACAATACGTCAGGAGAATAATTTGTAGGTAAGCCATGACCTTTGGCTGCAAGTGCTTCAGGACCATATAAATCGTTGTAGTAAGATTCATTGCCTGGAAAAAAAGGTATTCCTGCCTTTCCTAATCTATCAGCCGCGGCAATTGCTGGAATTCCAAATGTATTCAAAAGATTACTTGTTGGAGATTTGGAATCATCAAACATACCTCCCATTTTGTGATTTATATTTCCAAGTAACTCATTTCCTGCCGTTCCCATTCTAGATAAAAAGCCATCACCGTTTTTATCAAAATTATTCTGTGTGAACGAACTATTAATAGCATCTTGAATATGAGGTAATCTGAAATTAGATAATCCTGCTTCGCCTAGTGCATTCATCATTTCAGGATTATTTGCGAAATTACTATCGAATCTTGAATTTCTAAAATATTCTGGATTATTAAAAATATTACTTTTAAGAGAATTTATAGAATCATCAGATAGGGTATCTTTCAGCTTATCGCCAACTAATGAAGACACAGAAGGAGAAAATTCAAACGGTTGGTTCTCCAAGCCCTTTCTTGAATCAGGAAAGTATGCACTACCCAATGAATTTTCGCTGAAATCGCCTAATGGATTTATTCCAACTGTTTCACCAATATTTGATGGAATAATATCTAGACCTGGCATGGATTCTCTCAAACCTTCCATCGCAGCTGTATCTGCTGATGACGCTAAAAAATTTTTTGTAGCTTCATCCATTTGCATTGGATTATGATAATTACCATCATCAGTATAATAACCCTTATCGATAGCCTCAGTTAAATTTTCTTTAACTTTTGCAGGTAGTACTTCATAATCAGTTTTTTCTCTTTCGTCACCTTTGATAGCTTCGAAAATAGCACCTCCAATTTCACCTAATGTTTGAAAAGTTCCTTTAACTTCATACCTTTTCTTCGCCAAATCTTTGGCAAGTGATGATGCCAAAAAATCTTTTAATTCATTATTAACATCTAATGTACTATATTTTTCTAATCCAGTTGTTATAGATTGCTCGAAAAAATCTTGTAATATTTTCACCTGCGTTGCCTCAGCAACAATTTGATTCACAACGCCTCCACCAACATCGAAGTAACCAGTCATCCATTTATTGTAATTAACTTTACCTTTTTCAGGATCTATACCTTTTATTACATCAAGCACGAAATCCATTTTTTGCTGAGACCTTTGTGGAAGTGGTTCTTTGCCAACTCTGAATTCATATTTAGGAATTCTATTTTTTGACGCAACATCTACCAATTCCCATATGGCATTAGCCGCTGAATTTTGTAAATCTTTATTAGTATTATTAGTATCTTGTAAAGATGGCAATGTGTCTAATCTTTCTGATGCAGTTAATACATTTCCTGTTGCTTCTTCTGTCTTATTTGTAAATTTATCTAATGCTGTTTCAATTAAATCTAGTGTACGTAATTGATCTACATTGCTAGTTTTTTCCTTCAGCGTCTGAACTATTGCTAGTAGTTGTGATGAATGATCACTTGCCGGAGAATCCAGTGCATAATCTGGATCATCTAGAATGTTTGAGAGCAAAACTTTTATATAAAAAAGAATTAAACTAGACATTCTTTTTCCATATTCATTCTCAATTAATTCTCTAAGCGTAATTTCTCTTTCTTCTGTGAATATATTACCGACATAGACTCCATTTTTTTCAAGATATGTGAAAATTTGTTTTTCAATCTTGGTATATGCAGCATGAATATACATTATGAAATCTTTGATACTAATATCCTCTCTATTCATTAGTTCGCCGAAAGCGGCAAATGGATAAGCATCATCATTAATTAATGAACTTATTTCATAATCTGAAATACTTTTCGAGTTCAAAAAATCTTCAAAAACTGGCTTAATATCTGCAGGAATTGGCTTCAAATTTTCCTGATTTAGATCTATTTGATTACTACCAGATATTTTTTGCTCAAAATTTATAATTTCTAAATCGAAACCATCAAAATTACCTATTCCAGAAAAATTATCTTTCTCATAACCGGTAGCAATATTTAAGTATAAATTTTCTTCAAGATCTTTAATTCTTATTTGGAATTCTTTTACATATTCTTTCCATATACCACCAGTATTAATATCAAATTCTATTTCGCTAATGCTAGGAACATTTAATTCATCCGAAATTTTCCTAGATAAATATACTTTGTGTACTTCTACATCGCCAGAATATTGTGTATTCGCCCAGAAAGTTAATTTGAATTTAATTCGTTCTACATTATTTTGAATTTCTCCCCATGTAACATCACTTGTAATATTTGCTGATAGCCTAATTAAGGCAATACCGCCCGTTTTTTCACCTAGTGATTCTATTTTTAATTTTATAGAATTACTACCAATTTTTTTGTATATACAATCGAATGATGCTGTGACAATAGGATTGCCATACAAAACTAATTCAACTCCATCAGCAGGGTTGCCAATATAATTGCTTACATTCGTGCTGCCGGAGCCAAATTCAAAGTCTCCGTTGATGATACTAGATTTTAATTTTATATTTTCTGACATTATCTCGCTGTGCAATTAGAATCTTGGGAATCTTGAATCTTGTTTGGTGATATTCCTGATTGATCAAAGAAGAATAATATCTTTCCTGAATCAACAAATGAAAATTCTTGGCAATCTCCTGCTGGTAATAATCTAGTACCTATAAATACAACTGCTATATATGCAATTAATACTATAACAAAACCAACTATACCATTAGATATCATACCCATTGCTTTTTTCAATGCCTCTGGATTTCCTCTTGAAGTCATTCTTATTAAAGATGCTTTGACAATTACAAATAATATTACCAGACCTACCATAGTATTGATAATGACTAACAAACGTAAAAATAATGTTTGAAGGTCTGTAATTTTCGCTGGACATTTAATATTTGCATATTGAGTACCAAAAATATCTGTAAGTGTTTTTCTAGTTAAAGGAGTTCCAGTATCGGTAGTTACAAAAGAAACAGTTCCATTAGAATCATATTGAACAAATAAAGGGACTGGATTTGCTTGGCCCTTTACTATTGCAGTCATCTGTTCTGTACTTGTACCGTTGGCTTGATTTAGATATATAGTATTTGATGAATTTAAAAATTTATCGTATGTTGTGGATACAATATTTCCTTTAGTATCTGTGTATTCTATACTAGGACATTGTGCATCAGCAGATACACTAGATATTAGAGTAAATACAAATAGCGAAATAAATAAAATAATTAACAGGCGTAATTTTTTCATATGAATTATTAATCTAGAATAAATTATCATCTTGTGTTATGTTAATCAATAATGCCTATTAAAAGTCAACAAGATCATGACAAATATATTTAAGAAAGTCTTCTTTCTTTTTTTTAATATTAGATTTTTAAAAATTTGTTTTATCTTTATTACTGTAATAATACTACATTTACAGTTAGCATTATTCATTCCCGTTTTTGCTGCCGGTACTTCTTCACAAACATATGTAGATCCATCAGTAGAGCCATGTTCATTATATAGACAATTAAATTGGGGGTACACGGGGGATAAAAAAGGATTGTATCAGGATGGTTCAGTTGGTAAGGATGTAGCTAAATTATATTCTATTAATGAAGATCCATTATATTTAAGTACATCGTATAAAGCTACTGATGCATTACACCCAAACCCGCTATTACAAGAAAATGCAGTACTAGGCTATAAAAAAGGTTCAGGTATTGTCGAAGATTCAGTCTTAGTTCCTTGTGTCTCTGGTGGTGGTATCAAAGGTATCCTTCCAAGGTCAAATCAAGGATCCGCAATATTAAATGCTATGAATTATAGTAATTGTGATTATGCTATTTCGGGAAACTATAATTCTTCTCTTTTATCATTATGTACAGAAGATGCTAAATTAGGCGGTAAGACTGCATCAGGTTGTGTCTTAAATTTTGAATATAGGCAAGATGTCACACCATATGTTGCAAACTATATAGGAAATTATAAAAATAGTGGTGATGTAAATACTGCTAGAGAACAAGGAGCTGTCTTGAGAGTATTATACGAACCAGGTTCATTTATAAACAAAACAAAGGCACCTACTGACGATAACCTAAAACTAATATATAAAGATATGCAAAAATCTGTAGGAGTATTTTTTGATAAATATGTTAGTACTAATTATGGAGGGAAATCAAAAGATTATCGTTCGTTTTATTACAAATCTTCATTTGATTTCAAAATTGTATCAAGTGATATATCTCAAGAAGCTAAAGATGATGTTGAAGCTACCGTATTAAAAAAAGACTATTATTATCTTGGTGGAGTTCAATACGGCATTAGCACTGATGCGTACGGAACTAGTTTTTACCTACCGCAAAATTTACCTGGTGCATTAGGTGTATGGAATAACATAGGCGCTGATGGTAATGATAGTAAAAATCAACGATATAAGGTAGGAAATAACACTTCCGATGTTGCTAATCTAATAGCTGATGCGGCTCAAATGCAAAATATGTTTAAGGGCTTTTATATGGTAAATAATGGTCAAATGGCAAAGGACTGGGAAAATACAGTCTTTGAATGTCATACCAGAGCAGTTCCAGTAATTAATACAACAACAGGAAAAACATTATTTAATGTAAAATTATATGAATGGCTACCATCCTTATTAACAAAAAAGTTATCTCCAAGTTGTGAAAGTGTTAGTAATAGTGATCAAACACCAAGAACGATAACAATTCCTTCATCAGTGAATGGTGCTCCTGAGGTTTTAGTTTGTACTCCATGTATAGTAGCTAAGATTTTTCAAACAGATTTATTTGGACAGCCTGTGTATGGTATTCCAACTGGAATAGGTTGTCTGCCATCATCAATGTCAGGTTTGATAACAGTACTCGTTCGTATAGCAAGTATGACAGCAGGTGGAATAGCTGTATTAATCATAACAATTTCTGGTATAAAGATAGCATTGAATGCAGGAAATCCTGATGAAGTTAGGAAAGCACAAAAAAGTATTTCAAGTGCAGTTACAGGAATGTTAGTAATAATCGCATCGGTTTTATTATTAAATCTTGTTGGAGTAAGAATTTTAGATCTTAGTAGCTTCGGAGGAAATTCAATAACATTTGTTTCTACATCGAAATAAATCTTTCTGAGTCAATCTATTTGCTAGGCACAGAAGCTCTTAATGGTTATGTTGAGGTGGAATTAAAAGTTAAAAAGGGGTTGTTAGTTTTCCCCTCCTTCCCGAGGAGGGGATCAAGGGGTGGTACAAAATGACCTCTCCGCCTCGCTATGCTCAGCACCTCTCCTTTCGAAGGAGAGGATTGGGGAATAAGCACACCAAGGCTCTTCGCGCAAATTTGTCATTCCTGCGAAAGCAGGAATCTAACCTCTCTGTCACGCTGAGCGTGAC
>JBAXGO010000063.1:0-5844 GCA_037139335.1 bacterium | reverse complement strand
ATGTTATATAGACAATTTTGATATCTAATGTAGAATGATTTTGTATTTGAATAATTACTTGTAAAAAATTAAATGTGTCATTATATACAACAGGATTTTTAATCAGAAGATTTTTCGTAATCTTCTGGATTTTCATAGGTTTATTAGTAAGCATCGGTTTAATTGGAAAAATTACCGATAGTTTAATCAAACCAAACACGATTGTAACACCTGAAGTTGCATCGCAGGGATTTGGCGTAATTTCACCACCGAAAATGGTTCCAGATCCATTGGCATCTGTATTTAAACCAAAATCATTTTCTGTTGATACAGCGAATGGAAATATTCCTAACCTATTTGAATATTTCAAAAAAGATCCAACAAATGATAAAGAACCAGCACTTGTAAATATTTATAAAATTGTCATTCCGCAAATTCTGAGCGAAGCAAGAAATATAGGTCCTGATTTAGCATCATATTTACAATTCAGTCAGGCACCAGAAAAGACTAATAATGAACTAACATTTGCATGGTCTGATGGAAAGAGAAGACTCACATATTCAGTAGAAACACGAAATTATGAGATGCTGACATCAAATATAGCATCTATAGATATAGCTTCAGAACAAAAAGGTTCTCCAGAAAGTGCAGGTTCGTTTTTTTCTAGTCTATTTACCACGATAAAAACAAAGGTCGATTATCCTTTGTCATATTATAAAAATGAATATGTTAAATATAATTACGACAAAGGCACATGGGATATAAGTACAGATGGTAAGCCGACAAATTTCATTCGCTCATCTTTAATAAGATATAGCAGAACAAGAGGTAAGGAAGCATTGCCACTAACTCTAGCAGGCGACAGTGCTTTGACTGACAAAAAAGTAGTTAAAGAGGTTTACCCAAATTATGATTACAGTACGATGTATATTATTTTGAAAAATACATCTTCGCCCAAACCATCTGATGTTATAGAAATGAAATTTAATAGATTTGACTATGATATTACCAATCCCAATACTTATAATATAAAAACATCTGACGAAGCATATCAAGAAATTCAACAAGGAAAAGTATCACCTATAACGATTAGAGCGGCACAAACATTGGCTCCGCTTTCCGAAAGTGTTGTTTCGAAAGTATCAGCAATTTCAATAAAAAGCGTTGATGTTGGATATTTCTTAAGTAATGTCAAACCTCAATTTGCATTACCTGTTTATATATTTAAATGCAGCTTCGTTATAAATGTAGAAGGAACACAGCAAACACTGGGTGAAGCTATTTATTATGTATATGCATTTAAGTAAATTTCATATTTGTGATATGGTAAATCAGATAAAACCATGATAATATGGCATTGTTTTGGGCGGATGGCGAAATGGTAGACGCGCAAGCTTGAGGGGCTTGTCCCGGTATACGGGGTGGAGGTTCGACTCCTCTTTCGCCCAATTTCTTATCATAGATTAATCCTATATCATATGTTAATCTTTCATTAATGATGTTTTTACAATGAATATTTTTCAAGCCATAATACTAGGAATTATTGAGGGATTGACTGAATTTCTCCCAATTTCTTCTACAGGACATTTAATAATTGCAGAGAAAATTTTGGGAATTAGTTCTTCAAGCCAGTTTTTTATTACAATAATTCAACTTGGAGCCATATCAGCATCTGTCTATTACTTTAGAAAAAAAATTATTGAAATTTTTAAAGATACTCTTAAACTTAAAAATAAGAAGTTTTCTTTGAAATCAGCCAGTACTAATGAACTTCTAGGATTGTGGATTTTGATTTCTATTATTCCTACATTAATTATTGCTTATATATTTAGAAAAAGTGTAGATCAATGGCAAACATCAATATTATTAGTAGCGTGTACAACAGCTATTTTTGGTGTTGTCTTTTATATAATTGAACTATGGCATAAAAGTAAAAAGGAAAATAAAGTCGAGATTGAAACAGTGAAACTTCATCAATTATTATTAATGGGACTTTTCCAGTCTATAGCTATTGTTCCAGGAGTTTCTAGATCTGGTATTACTATTGCTGGAGGTCTTTTACAAAATATTAAAATTAAAGACAGCATTGAATTGTCCTTCTTAATGGGTATTCCTGTAATATTTGCCGCTTCTATATATAAATTCTTGGATATTTTTAAAGATTTTTCTTTTTCAATATTATTTATGACAATAGTCGGATTAATAACTTCATTTATTGTCGGCTTTTATTCTATTAAATTAACATTGGGAATTGTAGGTAAAAAAGGTTTTTTCCCATTTATGATTTATAGACTATTATTGGCATCAGCTATATTAATTTTTTTCTTTTCTGGATTATTATAAGTAAAATATTTAGAAATATTTGCCATTTTTTTTCCTTTAAAGCATAATAAATAACAGTATTTTCTATTAATGGTTGATAATAATTATAAAGGATTGTCTTCGAAAGAAGCGAAAAAAAAGCTTGATGTTTATGGTTTGAATCAAGTTGAAGAAAATAAAATTTCTATATTGAAAATTTTTCTACATCAATTTTCGAGTCCTCTTGTTTTTCTTTTAATTCTTGCATCGACAATTTCATTTTTTTCAGGCGGCATTTCAGACGGTATCATAATTTTGATCATGATAATTATGAATACTGTTTTGGGTTTTACTCAAGAATATAGATCCAACAAGACATTTGAAAAATTAAAGCAGTATATAAGCAATGAAAATACAGTTATTAGAAACGGTAAAATAATAAAGATAGATAAAAAGTTTATTGTTCCTGGAGACATATTAATTTTCAAAATAGGAGATATTGTATCTGCTGATTGCTATATTTTGGAGAAGGAAAATTTATTAGTTGATGAATCGTCGATTACTGGCGAATCTATTAGTATATACAAAGACATTAATAATAAAAGGAATGTAAATAAAAGTATAGGTAATTTATATTCTGGTTCATCTATTGTAAAAGGTGAGTGTATAGCTGAAGTTTTTGCTACTGGTAAATCAAGTAAATTTGGAAAAATTGCGGATCTTTCTCTTAATACGAAGAAGCATAGTGAATTTAATGAAAATGTTAATACATTAAGTAGATGGTTCACAATGATTTCTGCAGTATCTTTGACAATAATATTGGCTTCACATCTAATGTTTTCAAAAGATAATAATTTTGCAGAATTATTTTTATTTACATTAGCAATTGCGATTACTATAATTCCTGAAGCATTACCCGTAATAACAACGCTGGCATTGGCAAAAGGTGCGAAAAAATTATCTCGAAAAAAAGTAATTATTCGAAAAAATTCATCAGTTGAGGATTTGGGAAATGTTGATATTATTTGTACAGATAAAACAGGAACGCTTACGAAAAATTCTATTATTATCAAAGATGTTGTAACACAAGATGAAAAGAACTTTTTTAAATATAGCTATTTATTAACTGCTGACAGTGAAGATAATTATGACATAGCTTTGTATCAATATTTGAAAAAAAATAAAGTAAAAAAAGAGAATGTTGATGATTTCAAAGACATACCATTTGATCCGGTAAATAGATATTCAGGCAGGGAATTTGATGATTACACTATAATTAAAGGTGCTTCAGAATATATTATTGAATTGTGTAAAAACTCAGGTCCTGATGAAGAATTAAGAAGTAAAATTAAGGATTACGAAAAAGAAGGTTATAGAGATTTTTCGATTGCAATGTTGAAAGGTAAAAATTATGAATACTTTGGTACATTTATTTTTGAAGATGAAATAAAAGAAGAAACATACGATGTAATTCAAAGAGGTTTGAAACAAAATATTGGTTTCAAAATTATTACAGGTGATTCTTTGAGTGTTGCGACAAATGTAGGAAGGAGAGTAGGGCTTTTGAATGATGATAAAGATGCCATCGAAGCCCATCATTTGGACTTTGAAGATGATGAAATATTACGAATTCAAGTTGAAAAATATCATATATTTGCGAGAACAGATCCAGAACAAAAGTATAAGATTATAAAGGCTCTGCAACAGAAATTTCATGTTGGTTATATGGGAGATGGTATAAATGATGCACCATCACTAGCTTTGGCAAATGTGAGTATTGTTGTAGATACAGCGTCTGAAATTGCGAAATCGAATGCTGACATAATCTTGTTGAATAAAGATCTGGGACTTATTGTAGATGGAATTATTGAAGGTAGGAAAATATTTATTAATATTGATAAATATATCCGTCACACGCTTTCTGCAAATTTTGGAAATTTATATACTATTGGAGTCATTTCAATTTTTTTAAATTTTTTGCCTTTATTGCCAGTACAAATTCTTATGAATAATTTACTTGGAGATTTCCCAAGTCTAGCCGTACCGAATGATAATGTAGAAGTTTCTGAAACGAGAAAACCTAAGCATCATAAGATTAATATTGTTATTTTTTATTCTATAATTATGGGTGGAGTTGCGGCTTTATCCAATGTTATTTTTTTTCTATTGATTAAAGATTTTTCTGAAAATTATATTCAAAGTATGTTATTCGTGTTTGCAACTCTATCTGAATTACTAGCCATGTTTTTGATGAGAACTAGAATGTTTGTTTTCAAAGGCAGCAAGCCTTCTTTTGGTTTAAGTATATTGTCATTAATTAGTGTAGGAATAGTAATTTATGCAATATTTTTCGGAATAAGTTTTATTAAAGTTATAAAAATAGAGATACCAGAATTAATAATTTTATTATCTGTTATTGGTTTTTATTTAATAATTAGTGAAATAGTTAAATTAATATTTTATAAATTTGTTAAAGATAATTAAATAACGGTATAATCATTGCATAATACAAACTATATGATTTATCTAATTGGTGGCGTCCCTAGAGCTGGGAAAACAACATTAAGAAAATTTTTATTTGAAAGAATGAATATTCCAGGCACAGATACTGATTCCATGATTGAACTACTTCAAGAATCTTATCCAGAATTGGATGTGAAATTTGGAATGCCTCAGGAAGTAAATGAAAAAAGACTTTGGCCATATATTAAAACATTAATAGGGCAAAATTTAAAACAAGGAATAGATTATGTAATAGACGGCGACTCACTAGTTCCTGACTTTCTAAGCCAAATTATGAATGATGAAAATATTAGAATCTGTTTCATAGGATTAGAAAATGTAAATTCACAAGATAAATTAAATATTATCAGACAGCAAGCGGTTAAAGGCGAATGGACATATATGCACACAGACGAAGAATTGAAATCATTCATTGAAGGATATATGACAAAGAGCAGAAACCTCCGCGAATCATGTGAAAAATATGGGATTAAATATTTTGACACATCGGTCAATCACGACGAAGTTCTGGAACAAGCATATCAGTATTTGGTGGAGTAAGATTTAATAAAATCTCCCTCTAGCATGAGATGTGCCGAACCTGTCTTCCGAAAGATCCCTCCCCACGGGAGGGTTCCCGCTGAGCGGGAGGAAGGGGTTTGCGAAAGATGAACTTGTGTTCCGAAACTTTAGTGTAGGAACAAGCGGGGTGTGTTCATTTTCCCAATCCCAGTCCCCTCTATTAAGAGGGGTGCCGAAGGCGGGGTGGGTCATTTTCCAGATTCTCCCCTTTTAAAAAAGGAGAGATGTCCGTTAGGACAGAGAGGTTATTGTATTCATTTCCCCAATCCTCTCCTTCGAAAGGAGAGGTGCTGAGCAAAGCGAGGCGGTGAGGTCAGTTCTGGGGTTTGCACCACCCCTTGATCCCCTCCTCGGCAAGGAGGGGAAAATAAGCCCATTTCACCTGTATTAATTCCCCTCTATTAAGAGGGGTGCCGAAGGCGGGGTGTGTTCATTTTCCAGATTCTCTCCTTTTAAAAAAGGAGAGATGTCCGTTAGGAC
>JBAXGO010000062.1:0-5860 GCA_037139335.1 bacterium | reverse complement strand
AAGCAGGAATCCATGCATTCTTGTTGTCACCCTGAGCTCGTCGAAGGGCGACTGTATGATTTTTCCCCTCCTTTCCGAGGAGGGGATCAAGGGGTGGTGCAAACCCCTTCCGCCCGCTGAGCGGGCACCCTCCCGAGGGAGGGAATTAATACAGAACATACTGAGCCTTTAAACACAAAACAGCAGAAAATACATTCCCCGAGGGAGGGAATTAATACAGAACACACCCCTGGCCCCTCTTGTAGAGGGGACTGAAAAACACAAGCCCCTTCTGTCATTCCTGCGAAAAATCTGACCTCTCCGCCTCGCTTTGCTCAGCACCTCTCCTTTCGAAGGAGAGGATTGGGGAAATCAATACAATAACCTCTCTGTCACGCTGGGCGTGACATCTCTCCTTTTATAAAAGGGGAGAATGTGAAAAATAACCTTTCTGTCCGATGAACGTGACATCTCCCCTTTTAGAAAAAGGGGAGAATAATAAAGAAGGGCGATTATCTTATTTCCTCAACTATTTTTATGTTATATGGTCTGAGGTTAGCAGCTTTGTAATATGTCTTGATAGATATATCTGCCAATATTCCCGCTGTGAAGCAGATAACTCCAGATGTACAAAAAAACAATGCAATACTGAATAATGCTGTATCAGATAAATCTTGTCTTAAAATTAATTTATCAGTTATAGATAATAAAATCATTAACAATCCAAATCCGAATAATGACATACCGCCACCACCTAAAAGATGAAGTGGTCTAGCTGAATATTTTCTCCAGAACCAAATAGAAATCATGTCGACAAAACCTTTGATCATTCTCTTCCAATTATACTTGGATTTTCCAGATACTCTTGGTCTATGATTAACCTTAACTTCTGTAATTCTGTAACCTTGCCATCTCAGAATAGCAGCTATGAATCTATGCATTTCACCTTGTAAATCTATACCATTGAAACATTCTGTCTTGTACATTTTGAGAGTACAACCTGAATCGTGAATTCCATCATCTACCAGCATTCTTCGTAATAATTTTGCACCTTTGGATATATATCTTTTGCTGAAGCTATCTTTTCTCTTGTGTCTCCAGCCGCAAACTACATCGTAACCTTCATTCATTTTATCCAAAAGCATTTCAAAGTCTGCCGGGTCGTTTTGTAAATCAGCATCTAGGGTAACCAGAATATCGCCTGTAGCAGCCTTGATACCTGCATCCAATCCAGCTGTTTGACCGAAATTTCTACGAAATGAAATAAGTTTCATTGGCTTAAGTGTCTTCATTATCTCCAAAGTCTTGTCCGAAGAACCATCGTTGACAAGAATGATTTCAAATTCATCAATCTTCTTCTTATCTTTTAGTGATGTTACGGAAGCAAGAATTTGTTTATGAAGTTCAGCAACATTGCCTTCTTCATTATAAACAGGGGCTACTACAGAGAGTTTCATAATAAGATATAATAATATAGGGTAGTGTATTGTATGACGAATTATATCATACTATAATAATTTATCCAGATTTTAAGGACATTTTTGCAATAGTGAAAAACATAATAACCTCAATACTATTTATCATACTTATTATAGCGGGGTTGTTTTTTCGCATGAATATGTTCACAGGTCATATTACGCATGTAGATAGCTACAAGTATTTGAATCAGGCTAATAGCTTCCAATCATCAGCATCCAAAACATATGCAGAAATAAATACGCCAGTTGAGAACAAATGGGGTTTGCCAATCTTCGTAAGCGATATAAATAGGGTATTGGGTTTCGACGGAGATAGATTAGTCAAGCTTTTCCGTTACACAAATATTATTTTATCATTGATGGCAGCAATACTCCTATTTTTATTTGCGAAGGGCATATCTAGAATATTTACCATTCCGTTATTTTTATCACCGCTATTTTTCGACTATTCAAGCTACATAATAAATGAGTATTTGAATGTATTTTTACTAATAACTGTATTAATAATGCTTGTTAACTTCAATAATTTCAAAGGCAGGACGAAACTTCTCATACCAATATTTATGGGTATATTATTAGGATTCTTGCCATTCGTGAGACCTGAGGCAATGGTCATTTCTGCAATAATTGCCGGATACATATTTGCACATGAAGGAAGAAAGAAAGGTATTATTACCTCGGCATCTATCATTGTAACGATAATTGTTTTTTATTTTTCAATTGCATTTCATATTAATAATTTTAGTATTTCGAAAGAAATATTGTTATTTTTTGCAGCTTCAATTATTACAGGACTTGCGACATTCATAATCATGAAAAAAGCTAAACTTGCTATACCAATTTTAATATCGCTTATTACAACATTATTTCCATTAATGATTTTAATTTCTCAAACTTACAAGCTAGCATTTGATCTGGATTTAATGCTATTTATATTTACATCGATATCACTCATTGTCACAGCAATATTAGTATGGGGTAAGAAAGTAAAACCACCGAAGGAAACTATAATTCCAGCACTTATTACTTTGATACTCGGATTGTTTTTTTTTATTTTCAATAAAGATATAGATAGATACGCAATTACTATCTATGCATCAATACTTATTACACTTACTATCACATACAAAGACGTGATACTTACTGGTCTTTATGCTAAGATGAAACTGTTTTCAATTGCCGTTTTTGTGTTAATACTATTAGCGGGATCGATATGGCATATACAGATATTCCGCCCACGAGGAGAGGATTATCAGCAATATGTCGTTAAGCATTTGAATATATCTCAGGAGAAAGTATATCTGAGCGGATTCTTGTACACACCATTTGTGTTTTACAAAAATTCCATACCGGTAATAGCTGATGAAATACAATCAGGAGATATAGAAAGAAGTAGTTTGGTAATAGTGGATGACAGTCTATTATTAACAAATAAGAAACTTGCAGATGAAATTGGAAATAGCGGAAATTTTAAATTGTTAAATACATTCGCCGTTCCTGTGGTTTTCAACTATTCAGGAGGGGATGTCTATTATACTGGTAAGGTAGGCATATTTTTAAAAATTTAACATTAGAATGAGCAACAATTATAAAGCTAATGTATTCAGTATGAAGTTGATAAACAATAAGAATAAGAAAAATACGTCGACAGTGACGGTAAAAAGCCATGCGAACAAAGTTTACAAACATGTTGCAGGTGAAGAAAAAAAGAAGAAACATCTTTTCAAATCTAAAGATTCAGAAAAGAATATTGAATCTGAGCAGACTTTGCCAGCCAAAGCTTTGACAGATCTCACAGCATCTACTCCCGCTCAAGAAGATATCATTATAGAAGTAGAGTCAAATAATAGATGGAGTCTAGCAAAGATTACTGGAATCACTTTAACAACTATAATATTACTGGGAATAGCAGGCTTCATAGGATTCAAAGCAGTACAAATATATTTATTTAATGCGACAGACTCAGTAACATTTGAAAAAAAGAATTTTCAGAATAAAAATTTAAGACTGTATATTAACGAAGATCCTCAGTCATACAAATTCGGTCAAGAAAAGACAATCGATGGCATTACAACGCCAGAAATACTGTCTTCAACTATTAATTTGATATGGAAGCCAAAAGAATATCCACTTGGAAAAGACGTAACACTATCTGCGGAATTTCAGGACACTGGCGATTGGGATATTACAACAGTGTGCAACAACTGCGATCCAAAATTGAAATATAACTGGAAACCTTTTTATCGTGGCATATTAGCACAATACAACAATGAGAAAAAGATAGGCAACACGTATATTTATACAAAAGATAAAGTAAATACACAACAAGATGCAACAACAGTAGAAGACTGGGTAAGTAAAAATTTCCAACACTATCCATCAGTTCAAATATTAGATAATTCGTACTCAGTATCGAAATTTGTAAATCAATATATTAATTACACTGACGGTTCCAGCACGACTATAGAAAAGACATTAAGAGGACCGCACTCGTTTTATGTTTATTTGAAGGACAAATTTGAATTATCTTTATTGAAACAAGATCTCAACTGGTACGAAAACAGCGATGAAGTTACCGTAACATTATACGACCTAGATGGAAACGTAGTATACCAAGGAAAAATAGACGACGACGGAAACACATCCAACAACAGCATTGTAGGAAATGTAGAAAAAACATTCAGCTTCCCAGTCATACCATACGCAGGAGTCTATAGAATGGTGTTATCTGGAAATAACGACTGGACAGTGAAAAAGTTAACGATCAATACTAACAAAATTGTAATAGACAAAACTGTTCTTTCACTAGACCCAGCAGATATTTATACAGAAGTGAAAACAGAAAAGAAAATAAAATTCTTCGTATGGCAACCAGGAGGTTTACAGACAGTGAAAATAACCTCAGAAACCACAAATGTAGATGTTGTAATAGACGAAACATTAATGGGCAAAGATTATTATCAGACACTTAAGCCAGAGAGCTATACATTTGCGACAAAAGGTAATCAATCAATAAGCGGTAACTTCTTCGCATTCTCAAAGGATAATTACTTCACACCTTTTAGTATAGACACAACGATAACAGCCCAAGACCAGGCAGACATAGTATTATCCAATTTAAATATATCCAAAGGTAGCACCTGGAACACAGCAACTTACCAAATAGACAAAAAGGATTTAGCTCGATTAGATAATTTAAATGAAATACCATTCTTGCTTAGAAATTCCAAACTAGATGCCAGATACGCCAAAGAAAAAACATTACAAGACGAAGGATATACACTATCTGCAACATATAATGACTACAAATTATGGAGCAAAGACGGTAAAAAAATAGAAGTAAAAGATTCAAGCACACTAGTAGATTTCATAAAAAAGAATTTACCAGTCAATTCAAGTATATATATTGAATCACCAGAAACAGTCCAGCAAAATGACTTTATCAACAACGACACGCCAGAAGGATTCAAAAACGATGCAATGACAGAGTTAAACTTCGATCTCAGAGGTTCACACAGCTTCTATGTTTACCAACAAGGTGACCTAAACTTCAGCGTAACCAAACAAGACCTAAACATGTACGACGGAGCAGATGTAGTAGATATGACATTAACAGACACTGACGGCAAAATATTATGTGAAGGAAGTATAGGAGATGACGGAGTAGTTGATACTTCAAAAAAGCCACTACCACAGACACAAACGTTCCAGTGTAAAAATCTAATAAAAGGTATTTATATTTTAAATCTAAAAGAACGAGTAGGGGAAGGACAAACAGCAAAAAGCGATTTTACATTCAAGCAAATAAAATTAAATACAAATAAAGTAATGGTGAAAGACTCTTTACTAACATTATCCCCAGTAAGTTTGTATTCAAGCGGAACCTCGGGACAAGAATTATTGCTTTATTTTTGGCATGAGGGTGCAGAACAAACAATATATATTAAGGATAAAGATAAAAAAGTAAACGAAGTAATATTAAGTAAAGATGATTTAAATATTAATAAAAAGTCTATATTAAGTGATGGTTTGAATGAAATAGCGGTATCTAAAGGTGATATAAAACTGTCTGGAATTTCTTTATCATTTAATTCAGATAATTTGTTTAATATCTACTCACATATATATTTGAGCACATCAAAAAGGCCTTCGTTCATTATAATTAATCAAAGCATATCATCAAGTTATATAAGCTCTTTTGCAATAGAAGTTATAAAATGAAGAATAATATAAATATATTAAAGTCTATTATAAAATCGAAAAGTTATACTAACATTTATTTCGCTACTATTTCGATTATAGTAATATTGTTATTTCTAAATTTAATTTTTTATAAGTCTATTCAATTCTATATTCCCTTAATTCTTATTACTCTTTTATTAAGCATACCATCACTTTATTAC
>JBAXGO010000061.1:0-5880 GCA_037139335.1 bacterium | reverse complement strand
CAAAATTAGCCAATTCTTAAAACATTAAAAGGCTTAAAGATATAGAACTTTAACATATTATAAAACAAATTAAAATATTTATATAATATTAAATGAACAAATCAAAAGTATATTCGCACATTGCGAATGGATTAAAGCCACTTTACGAACCTTATAGAAAGCAAGGAAGACAATATATTGTTCTGTTCAAAAATAGACAAGCAAAGGCAATTGTGCCATTTGACCAATATGAAAAGCAATTGGTAAGATATGAAGAGTATAAAACTTTATCAAGAGAACTAAAAAACGGTGAGCCAAAAGCCTACGAAGAAATGATTATCAGAAATTTGCCACCCAAAAAAAAAGATGTCGCCCGTTATATTAATGTGGTAACACAAAAACAACCAGCAGACCATTACACATTGTTAAAATTCACGACATCGGATGACAAAGTACAATATTTAACCATGACGCCATTTAATACGGCTTATTTTCGGTCATTCTTAGAGGATGCATTCAAACAAACCAAAAAAGAATATTACGGGTCTGATTTTATGACAAGTTATATTGTAGAGGGGTTCAAAGGAATAACACACGAATATATTTCGGTTGATGAAATAAAGCAGAGATTAGCAGAAAACAGAAACGGTCGTTATTTCAATGCAGTCAATAAAACTGCAATGGACTTATCAGAATACCAAATTTTCAATCAGGAATATTATGACAACATCAAGAGCGAAAGACAAGCCAACAAATTTTATGAAGAAAATATTAAACACTGTATCATTCACACATTAGAACTGCACGGAATTGAAAAAGTAAAAATACAGCGTGTTTTGTCATCGTTTGATAATTGTTTCAATTTTCCTATCAGCAAATTACAGGACTTAGCAAAGGCAATTGAAAGAACAATATATTTATATACATACGACATTAATGATAAAATAAGATGTAAGAAATATGAAATACAAGATACACAGCCAATAAAGATGGCATTATATAAAAATCATTATTTCATCTACAACGATAGCAAATATACTAAATTTAGTATCAATCATTATGAAGAGATTAAAGATATTGAAAACTTTAACGACATAATAGAAAAGAGATTAGACAAGGGAACTTATCGCCACGATAAAAAAAGTTCTAAATTAAGCACATTAGAACTGGTTAAAAAGATGAATGACTTAAATATGTTTGACTGGAGTGATAAAACATTAACAAATTACCGAGTAGAAGCAATGATAGATAATGTTTTAGAAATACCATTGGACGATATTGAAAATGAGCAGCAACTAAATACAGCATCAACACCAAGCATAGTTGAAAAAGAAATATTTATTGCAGACTTAGAAGCAATCGTAAAAGATGGAACACATAAGCCTTTCATGTCGGGTATTATCAAGAAAGGCAAAAAAACTCCCTGTATTTCAGTTTCAACTAATCCAGATTGCAAAAAATGGTTCTTTGGTATGATGGATTATATTATTAAGCATTCAAAAGGAGAACCCATCGTATATTTCCACAATCTTAAATATGATTTTACAGTAATGTTAAAACACATTAGCCCATATTACAGCGTCAAAAAAGATGGCCAATATTATGAAACCCGAATCATGTTCAAGGGTCGTAAAATCAGACTGAGGGACAGTTATAAAATCATATCACAACCACTAAGAAAATTTAATAAAATGTTTCAACTTACCAACAAGAAAGAAGAAGCAATTAATTACGCACATTATGATTATGATAATTTACTAACTAAAAATAGTATCAGAAAATATAAAAAGGGATTATCTAAGCCCGACAGAGTAAAATTTGATGAAATAATGGCTGACAAGAAGAATGCAAAGAGATTTGAATATGACGGAAAACATTTTAATGCATTGGGCTTTTACTGTTTCTATCTTAAACAGGATGTAATGACACTTTACGAAGGCCTTGAAAAGTTTAACAGCCTAATGTATGAGCTAACAAAACTTAATTCATACGATTATTTGACAATCTCAAAACTCGCAACAGAATTTTTTATTTCTAAAGGTTGCTTTGATGATGTGTTCATGTGTTGCGGCAATCTTAGGTCATACTTAGGTAATGCTGTTTATGGAGGTCGTGTGAATGTACAGCAGTCAATAAAAAAGAAGTTGATTAACGAAGTGATTAATGATTATGACGCTAATTCATTGTATCCATCTGCATTTTATCGCATGTGCGAAGAAGAAACGGGATTATCAAAAGGAAAGGCAAAGGTAATAACAGAGGAGCATAAACAATACGATAACATAAAAAATTTAGAGTATTATATTATTACAATCAAACTAACTGCAATAAATAAGAAGCAAGATAACCCATTTATTCAGGTCAAGAATAAAGACGGTATTAGCGATTATATTAACGAATTGCCAGACGGTAAAGCAATAATTACGACTATTGACAAGACAACATTAGAAGACTATATCAAATTCCATGATATTAAATATGAAATATTGAAGGGGGTTTATTATGATGGTGGTTTTAACAATTCAATTGGGCCGATTTGTAAAGAACTATATGATGAGCGTTTAAGGATTAAAAAAGCAAACCCAGCAATGGCAGAAATGATTAAATTAATTTTGAATAGCACCTATGGAAAGACGATTAGCAAAAAGAATTTCGAGAAAATAAACTATGTCAAAGATAAAGATTTTAACGATTTTGTATATAAGAACTTTGCAAATATTAAGGGGCTGATGCATAAACTAAACAATGATTTGTATGAAATCACAACATCAACGATAGACGACAGTTATAATTTTGCATCAGTTGGCATTAAATGTTTATCATTCTCAAAACGCATCATGAACGAAGTTATGGGCTTAGCGTCTGATAATGGAATATTAATATATTACCAAGACACGGACAGCATGCATATTAGAGATGAGGATATACCAAGATTAGAAGAACTATATAGAAAAGCTTATAAAAACAAAGAGCTGCACGGGGTTGGATTGGGACAGTTCAAATCAGATTTTAACATTTTAGATGAAAAGGGTGATAGTCTAGGATATGTTAATATTAAATCAATACAATCATGTTTCTTAGGAAAAAAGGCATATATTGATAAATTGAGAGGCTACGACAAAGAAGGAAAAGAACACATTGATTATCATATTAGATTGAAAGGAGTGACAGAAGCGGGGATTAATCACAAAGTAGATGAAATGGGAGCAATTGAATTGTACGAACGACTGGCCAAAGGCGAAAAAATACAATTCATATTAAACCCATCAAAACATAAAGTGATGTTTGATTTTACCAAAAACAGCGTACACACACGAGAAACAAGAAGCTTTGTCAGGGAAGTATGTTTTTAAAATGGCTTAAAGATTAAACACTTTAATATAATAAAGAGATGGTAAAACCAAGACAACCGATTAGCGACCCAGAAGCATTCGTAAAGACTAAAGCATGCACAAAATGCAAAGCAATAAAAACCCTTTCAGAGTATCCACTTAATTATAAAAAGGATGTAGGGCCAAAGCAGAGCAAATACCGCAGCAGATGTTTAGAATGTCATAATGCAGGAATGAGGACAATATATGCGAATAGAAAGGCGAAGAGCCTAACAATAGATTTTGACGGTCATTTATCGGCTGTTAATGATGGTGCGCGAATGAATAAAGAGAATGTTGAAGAGAGCAAAGAGAAATAGATTTCAGGGTTATTTGCTTTCGCAATTATTTGATATATAGAAAATATTATTATTATTAATGCTAAAATAAATTGAACCAAATAATTGATTAATCTTTTATCAGTTTTGGAACAACACCCGAGATATTCATTCTCTATCTCTATTTCTTTCTTTTTTATTTCTAAATTATTTAATTCATCTATAGAATTAATTTTTATTTCTTGCATTATTTTCTTTTATATATAGTATATAACAAAAAATAATGGATCAATTAACTCAAGCTGATATTATTGATATGTACAGGTCTCAAGTTTCTAATATGGAAGGCGGCAGACGCCGAAGAGTAGGACGCCCACGAAAAGCACCAGTACGCCGAAGGGGTCGTGGTCTTGTTGGCGGCGTTGTTGACGCTTCTGACAATGTTGAAGGTTATATTTCTGGCATGGGTCTTGTGGGTGGTCGCCGCCGTGTGGGCCGTCCTCGTGGGTCTACTCGCCCCAAGATGTCAGCAAAAGTGATGGAGTTTTTTGCATCACGAAGAAAGCCACGAAAGCGGGGCCGTGGTTTAGTTGGTGGCAAATCCAACCAAGACATATATGATGAATTGATTGATGCTGGTGTTGAGGTTAAACCAGAAATGGTAGCACTTATGCAGGCGGGAATTCAGCCAGAAACCCCAAAAGAACGACTTATTCGCCAGATTAGGAATTTAGAAAAGAGAATTGGTGTTGGTCAATCATCAGCAGAAAAACTCAAAAAATACACAGCAGCCGCATTGAAGACTATATTAGGAATATATCAAAAAAATATGAAACTATTGGCATACCCGCCAGTGTTCAAACAGTCTGATCTATTTGAGGAAGACCGTTGGGAAACACCAGGATATTACGAAGGAAAAGTAGCTGAAGAAGCATTAGAACCAGCATAGGGAATACCGAGTGGCACACTAGCGGGACCACGAGGTGAACGGTTAAGGGTCCCATCCCTTGCCACTCAGGGAAGCAATAGAGAAGATTATGTAATAAGAAAGCGTATTATGGAGATAAAAGATTATTATACTTATTTAAATACTGGTTTTAAATTTGAAGGACAACCAAGAAAGGATTATCTTAATGCATTACTCAATCTTAATAAAGGCGAATTACTTAATGAAGAAGATGTGATAATAAGACAGACCCAAGATTTAGTAAGTTATCTGGAAAGACAAGAAGCACAGAGAAAAGCAGCCGAAGCAGAACAAGCCAACGCAGAAAAATTACAGGAACAATTGGAATTTAAAGAAGAACGTGACCGATTGGATCAAATAGTAGCGGACAGACAATTGAACATAAATCAAGTTTTAATTGAAGGTGCAACCAATGCTGAATATTTACGAGCGATTGAAGAAGCAATAGAAATACAAGATCAAGATATTAAAGATGAACAAATAAAACAGCAAGCACAAGAAGAATTAAAAGAGAAAGAATTAAATGCAAATCTAGAACTTGCATCATTGCAAGAACAACAAGCAGGACAAGGTAAACTAATGGAGCAAACTGCTGCAGTATTATCAGCGTCATTACTAAATAAAGTCCCAACATTTGACATTATTAATGATGTTCTTAAATTAACCAAATCCTCAATAACTAAAAAATCAATAGCGAAGAAAGATGAATATATTAAAGATATAAAAGCATATACAATCGGAAAGAAAGATAAACAATTAAACGCCGATTTTCTTGGAGCAATCGAAAAAGATTCAGGTGCAAAAATACTATTAACATCTAATTATATAAAATATATCGCATTGGGTGATTATAAAAAACTTAATTATTTAACGGAAGAAGAAAAACAAGAAATTACAAAAGCAACCAATTCATTCAAAAATATTTTATCAGAAAACATAATGGAGTTAAGGAAAGAATTAAGGAAAGCAATCACAACATCAAAAGGATATATTGCATTTTTAGAACGAATCGACAAGGCAAATGCAATGAACCAACAACTACTAATAAAAAATATAGCTGATCCAAATAAAACATAAATAAAAATATTATATAATAATATATATATAATGTTATCATTCAAAAAGTCTGCAACGACTAATAATATAGCCATAATCCAAGACCCCGAGGAAGGCTACAATCATAATAAAATACTTTTCATTGACAGTTCAAAAATAGATGCCCCAGCCAGTAAAAAACGCATAGATTTAGAGGGAGATGAACAATTTGTGATATACCCCACAGTAA
>JBAXGO010000060.1:0-6648 GCA_037139335.1 bacterium | reverse complement strand
CATTAAGAGTACTCGCATTACAGTATGCTACTATTAAATTAGCCGATCTAAGATTCATAGACAGCAATACTTCTATTAAAACTGATACGCGTAGAATTAGTTTAGAAAGTGAAGTTTTAGAACTTGGAAGAGATGCCTTTACTATAACTCCAGATATTGCTGTCGGTTTGATAGGAAGAGTAATGAGACAAAATGCATTAAGATTGCTAGCCTTAAGAAATAATAATACTGGAAATATAGGACAACAATTATATAATCTAAGTAATTTGATATCTCCTTCTCAATATACTATAGAGAATAGTAGAAAAAGAATCGAACTAGCATGTCAAATTGATGAAGCATTAAATAATATTAAAATATTTGATGGACAATCATTCAATTAATCGTCAAATTCTTTCTTA
Organism: bacterium; assembly: GCA_037139335.1. Taxonomy (GTDB): domain Bacteria; phylum Patescibacteriota; class Dojkabacteria; order JAOAGR01; family JBAXGO01; genus JBAXGO01. Next base: position 6,247 of record JBAXGO010000060.1, on the reverse strand, counting down.
GACAGAAATATCATAAAGTGTTATGATATTTTTTTAAAATAATAATTTGGAACCTTTAGCTACATTATTACGTCCAAAAAATATTGAAGATTTTCTCGGTCAAGAACATCTCATCGGAGATAATGGCCCAATACGATTACTTATGGATTCAGGTAAAATTCCAAGTATGATATTTTGGGGACCTCCAGCCAGCGGCAAAACCACATTAGCAGAAATAATTGCTAAAAAAACAAACTCCGACTTTCAACGATTATCAGCTGTAATGGACGGCAAAGAAAAGTTAAAAAAGATATTAATTATCGCGAGAGGTAATTCAAATATTCACAGACAAACCATACTTTTCATCGATGAAATTCATAGATGGAGTAAGGCTCAACAAGATGCATTATTACCATATGTAGAAAGTGGTGAATTAACAATCATAGGTGCTACTACTGAGAATCCGAGCTTTACTGTGATTGCTCCTTTAATATCTAGAAGCAGAGTATTTATCTTCAAAAATCATACTTCTGAAAATATTTTAACAGCTCTAAAAAAAGGATTTGAATTACTAAATAAAAATAATGAAATTAATATTGAAGAAGGCAGTTTGGAATTAATGTCAGATCTTTCGAATAATGATATTAGATTTGCTCTCAACAGTTTGGAAATTGCATTTAATATGTCTCACAATAGTAAAGTTATTACTAAAAAAATTGTAGAAAGCGCACTGCAAAAAACTTTGAAATACGATAAAAACGGAGATGAACATTATAATATTATTTCTGCAATTCATAAAAGTTTAAGATCTAGTAACCCAACTGCTGCAGTTTATTGGATTATGAGAATGTTGGATGCAGGTGAAGATCCGTTGTTTATCGCAAGACGATTAATACGCTTTGCGAGTGAAGATATTGGCAACGCTAATACAAATGCATTGTTACTGGCAAATACCGTATATGATACTTGTCATAAAATCGGAATGCCAGAATGCGATACAGCATTAGTACAACTTGCTGAATATTTAGCTAAAAGTCCTAAAAATAATCGGTCATATATTGCTTCCAAAATGGCTAGAGAAGATATTAAACAATATGGTAATTTACAAGTGCCAATACACCTTAGAAACGCACCTACAAAACTAATGAAACAAATTGGGTATGGCAAAGGATATGAATACGACCATGATCTGCCTGAAAAAAAATCCACACAGCAATGTCTGCCTGATGAAATAAAAGATAAGAATTATTTTGAGTAATTTCGACAAAGCCTGTACTGAGCTTGCCGAAGTACTCAGGATGACATATTTAAGTTGTCATGGTGAGCCCGTCGAACCATGATGTCGGAATTCCTACAGTCGCCCTTCTTTATTATTCTCTCCTTTTATGAAGTGATAGCTCAAATTATTTGTAACTATCTAATACGCAATTAGCCCTTCGACAGATGTCCGTTAGGACAGAGAGGTTATTGTATTCAGTTAGCACCACCCCTTGATCCCCTCCTCGGAAAGGAGGGAAAAATAAGCCCATGTCATCTGTATTAATTCCCCTCTGGGAAGAGGGGTGCCGAAGTCGGGGTGTGTTCATAATATTATTCTCTCCTTTTAGAAAAGGAGAGATGTCCGTTAGGACAGAGAGGTTATAAGGGGTTTGTGTAGGAACAGGCGGGGTGTGTTCATTCCCGTTCTTTGTTTTGAAATTTTCCGACGAGATCCCTCATTTCATTCGGGATGACATATAAAGGAAGTGCGGCATGACATAGAAAGGGAGAAGAGGCTACATAGATGCCGCTCAGCGGCATGATAGATTCTCGAAAGGAAGGGGTTTGCCCTTTTTGCTAAAATAAAACTTTTTCCAACTATTTTACTTTCTTTATTCCACGTACTTTCCCACCAGCGTATTTTATACCGTGTTTTACATACTTATAAGTAAAGGCAAAAAAGACTAGAAATCCTAGTAATAATATTAAAATACTAATCACAATAAATAAACTAATCGAAGTTCCTTTGAATAAAAAATCACCACCCAAAGCAATAAGAAAACTAATTATTATTACAACAATTAATATTCCACTAATACCAATATATGTTATTAACTGTTTATTCTTCATATTCAATATAATGTAACTAAAGCATCAAGGATTTGTTCGGTCATAGTTCTATCTTTCGAAGTGTATGTTAGCTGAGTCGTTTTCCAATTGCTCTTGGATCCTGTTACTGGAAAATTAGAAATAAATCCTCTTTGCTCACCAGTACCAAACTTTGTACAAGATGGAATGTCATATTTCACATTATTAATTGTAATAAAAAATGATGTTTCTTTTTCATCAGAAGTACACGAAGCATAACTTCCAATCATATTTCCAGAAGTTATAGAAATACCATATTTATTACCATTACTGTTACTTTCTGAAGATTGCACATTAAATGAGTACACTTTAAATTTACCACTGCAAGTAGTTTTGAACAAAGAAGTATAATCAGCACAATTCAATTCTTTACTATCTTCTGAACTACCAGATGTCCAACCAGCTGGAACTTCAATAGAGAAGGCTAATATTGCATCACTAACCCTAGTCGGAGTCGTAACAGGAGTTGAAGTTATGTTTGGCTGAGGTGTCAGAGTAACATTTGTTGTTGGCGATATTGTTTGAGTTGGTACAACAGTGTTTGTAATCGCAACAGTCGTCGATACAGTAGTTGATGGTTTCACTGTTGAAGTAACACTGGGCGTACTTGTAAATGTTTGATTATTTGCAGTTGAATTGTCACTACTTCCTTTGTATGAAGTCATATATGCAATAACACCTCCTACAGCAAGAGCCATAATAATTAGTCCTATAATTATCAAAAAGCCTTTATTACTCTTTCCGTTAATTTTATCAACATCCAGATTCAGTCTTCTTGGTCTTACTTCCATAGGATTATATTAATATTTATATTTACAATTTAACATAAATCAAAATATTTCTAAATCATTTACTTAGTACAAAAATGTATATATAATCTAATTAAAGTGATTGAATCTATCGCAATAGATGAAGCTTTTCAGCTGCACAGCGTATGTAAAGACTTTTTGTCAAAATACGACGGACATAACCGTAAAATGTTAAAGAGTTCCTTTCAATTTAAAGGAAAAACAAGGTGGTACCGCGGAGTTTTCTTCGTCCTTGAATTATAAACTGGTTATTTCGACCAGCATATTATATTTTAAGGAAATTTTATGAAGGATATTATTGAACAGGTTATTAAACAAATCATCGTAGATTTATTTTCCGTTAATAAAGATATTGAGCTTACAATTCCGCCCGAAAAAAGTATGGGAGATTTTTCTACAAATATTGCCTTTTTATTATCCAAAGATTTAAAGATCAATCCTAGAGAAATTGCAGAACATATAAAATTAAAACTTTTAGATTCTTCAAATAATCAAATATCGGATGTTCAAATCGCTGGACCTGGCTTCATAAATATTTTTATAAATAAAAATAAATTTTCAAACTCAGTTTTAGACGAAATAAAAAATGGTAATTATTTCCATATAGATTTAGGAAAAGGAAAAACTATTTCAATAGAACATACCGCAGCAAATCCAAATAAACATTTACACATTGGACATCTAAGAAATTTTTCTATCGCAGATACACTTGTTCGTATTATGAAAAAATCAGGATACGAGGAAGTAATTGTACAGTGGTTTAATGACGACCAAGGGCTTCAAGTGGCAAAAGTATTGTGGGGAATTAAAAATAACATTATTGAAACATCATCAGAATCTTATGCGAAATATGATAGCTATGCTGCAGAAGTATATGTAGCTGCTGAGAAATATTTGGCTCAACACGAAGAGAAAAAAGATGAAATTTCACAAATTATCAAAGAGATGGAAGAAGGAAACAACGAAACATCTTCTATGGCAGAAACAGTAACTAGAAAAATTATTGAAGGTCAAATAGAAACTATTTCTAAATTCGGTGTTTATTACGACTTGATGATTTCAGAAAGTACAATGACACAGTCTGGTGAAGTAGAAAGAATTTTGAATGAACTTTTCAAAACTGGAAAAGTGGTAAAAGAAGTCGAAGGCAAAAACGCTGGTTCAATAGTAATTAAAGGATTGAAAGATTCTACTGGTAAAGATTTGGATGACAAGATCTTGGTAAGATCCAATGGCACCGCAGTTTATACAGGCAAAGACATAGTTTTGCATTTATGGAAATATGGATTATTAAATGTAGACTTTCAATTTGAAAATTTTGAATCAAAAAAAATAGGCTGGAATAATAATCATAATTTATATATTTCAGTACCTCATAAAATAAATAATTCAGAAACGAAACCTCAACACGCTGATAAACATATTAATGTGGTTGATCAAAGGCAGTCATATCCACTTGAAGTTGTGAAGCAATCTTTGAAAGTATTAGGTTTCGAAAAGCAATCTGACAATTATCACCACCTAGCATACGAAACAGTAACTATGTCAGCAGAGACTGCAAAAACTTTGGGATTGGAAATAGAGGAGGGGACTAAATCAGTAGCAATGTCAGGAAGGAAGGGGATTGAAGTGCCTATAGATGTGATTTTGAAAAAAATGACTGAAGAAATTATTGAGAAAAATAAAGATAAAACAGAAAAATTATCAGAAGAAGAAGCTGTCAAAATTGCAGCATCGGCTCTACGTTATTACATGATTAAATTTGGATACAATACCATAATTGTTTTTGATATCGATGATGCGCTAAGAGCTGACGGTGATTCAGGAATTTATCTCATGTATGCATATGTAAGAGCAAAAAGTATTTTGGATAAAGTTGAGGATAAAAATATTATAGAAAATATTTCTGAAGAATTGGATTCTTCGATTTTTGATTTGATAACACATATTTCTTTCGCTAAAGATGTATTGAAATCAGTTGCCGAAACATATGAAGTAAATAAACTTACAACATATACATATGAATTAGCCAAAAAATTCAGTGATTTCTATCAAAGAGTCAACGTCTCAGCAGAAAAAGATGAAAATAAAAAGGCATATTATAGAATGATAGTAAAAGAATTCGCAGATGTATATGAACAAATACTTTATACATTAGGATTACACACACCAGATAAGATGTAGGTGGGGGCGGTTGTGTGCCAAACCTTGAAATTTTCCGACAGTCGCCCTTCGACTAAGCCTGTCCTGAGTTTATCGAAGGGCTCAGCGTGACAAAATTTATAGTTTCATTTTTAAAATTCCCCTCTGGAAAGAGGGGTGCCGAAGGCGGGGTGTGTTCATTTTTCCACCTCCTCTTTATGTAAGAGGAGGTGTCGCCCTTCGACGAGCTCAGGGTGATATTAAAGTTGTCATGGTGAGCCTGTCGAACCATGATGTTGGATTTTTCAACAGTCGCCCTTCGACGAGCTCAGGGTGACATTCCTTTCGACTAAGCCTGCCCTGAGTTTATCGAGGGGCTCAGGGTAACAACAAGAATACATAGATTCCTGCTTTCGCAGGAATGACAGATCCGCGGGAGGAAGGGGTTTGCAAAAAAAAGGCGGGGGGTTTGATTATTTCCCCAATTCTCTCCTTTTATAAAAGGAGAGACGTCCGTTAGGACAGAGAGGTTATTTCAGAGGTCTTTGCCCCCCTTGATCCCTCGGAAAGGTAGGGAAAAACTCCGACAGTCATCCTTTTTTTATTATCCAACGAGATGCCGCTCAGCGACATGACATACTTTTTACATGCCATATTACTTTTGCGATAAATTTTCCTATAGTCGCCCTATACCTTCGCTATTGCTTCGGTATACAAGTTCGAGAAAGCCTGTGGTAAGCTTGCCGAAGTACTCATGGTGACAAATTTAAGTTGTCATAGTGAGCCAGTCGAATCAAAATATATAATCATCCCTTTTCATTTTTCAACAAATTATCTATAATCGTAACATATATTCGCCAAGACCTAATTTTCATGTTTTCTAGAGAATTTACAAGTGCTAATAACCCTACTGAAAAGAGTTCTACAATTAGGGAAAGGTTTACAAATTTTTATAATAAACTAGGAAATAACCAAATTATCAGGTCCTTATTGCCTTATGTAGAACTACCCTTTGTAAACAAGAAAAATCGAAGTAATGAAAGAATACATGATAATAAAAAGAATCGATTTTATTATGATTTAGCAAATAATACTAATTTTTTAATTAACAATATATTTGATAATTTATTAAGCTCTCGAATATTCCATTCTTTATTCACAAACCCAACAGAATCACTGCATAATAATGA
>JBAXGO010000059.1:0-6917 GCA_037139335.1 bacterium | reverse complement strand
ATAACCAATTGTATATTAATTATGCGTATCATACCGTTGTGAAATAGTACTTTGACCCTTTTATCTATGCTTCGCGTATCACCTCCCTTTTCGAAGGGAAGGATGGGGGAAATCAATACAATAAACCTCTCTGTCCTAACGGACATGTGTCGAAGGGCTAATTACGTATTAAATAGTTACAAATAAATTTTTACAAATAATTTGAGCTATCACTTTATAAAAGGGGAGAATATACTGAACACACCCCGCCTTCGGCACCCCTCTTAATAGAGGGGACTGGAATTGGGAAAATGAACACACCCCGCCTTTGGCACCCCTCTTAATAGAGGGGACTGGAATTGGGAAAATGAGCACACCCCATCTTACATGTTATGACAAGTTTAAACTTTTAATTGTTAACTGATAATTGTTATTTGTCCCAGCGTTGGAAGACAGCTGTAAATGTGGAGCCTTCGCCAACTTTGCTTTGTATTCTCAATTCACCACCGCTTGCAGCTAAAATTGCTTTTACGATATACATACCCAAGCCTGTTCCACCAGGTCTGACAATATTTTTATCATCAGAAATATAATTCTGGACACGATAAAATCTTTTTCCAATATTCGGAATTTCTTCTTCACTAATTCCTTCTCCTGTATCTTTCACAGCGTAATATACAAACTCATCATCAAAAGTGACCATTACATCTATTTTACCTTCATGCGTATATTTAATTGCATTAGATAATAAATTATTTGTAACTTCTATAGTTCGTGATGGATCTGCTTTGATATGAGGCACATTTGGAGTTGGATGATATTCTAGCTGTAAATTTTTCTTATCAGCATCAGCACCGAAATCGAGTAGAGTCCCTTTGATAATTCCTTCTAAGTCAACTTCAACCATATCCAGTCTAAGTTTATTATTGTCAACATGACTAGTGGAAAGCATGGTCTGCACGAGATCTATTTCCCTTTTGAATGCACCATAAATATTGTCTAAGTAATGCTGAAATTCACCAACAGGGGCTGCCGGGCTGTTATTTGCTTTCGCAAGAATAATTTCCAAGAAACCTCTGGCTGTAGTAAGTGGCGTTCTCAATTCGTGACCCATAATTCCGACCATATCCTTTTCTGATCTATATCTATCCTCGACCTCATCTTTTTGCTTTCTCAACTCTTCAGTAGCAGCATCTAACTTTTCTTGAAGAATTTCGTTAAATCTTTTTTGCTCATCTGTCAGAAGATTTCTACTTATTGCTAGATTTATACGTTCTGCGGCTTCTTTCAACACTTCAATGTCCAAAGTATCATAAGCAGAATAATCTTTTCTATTACCTAAAATTAACAAGTACAGAAGATTGTTTTCTCTATAAATACAAATAAAACCAGAAATATTTTCCTTATCTAAATCAGGAAATAGATAACCATCTTCTTGAATTAAGTATAATTTCTTTTCGTTATTGTCTGGTGAAAAAACATTCACAATATTATTATATTCTGGTAGACCAAAATTATTTTCTTCTACTATTTCAATATGTTTAATACCCAAAGCATCTTCTGATAATTCAGAAAAATATTTCAGGATATCCTCTGTACTTTTATTTAAATAACTTTCATTTCTTAGAATGCTAATATATTTTTCGGTATCATATTTTTTCCTAATATATTTGGCATTTTCTGTTTTACGGAAAATATAATTTAATAAAAGTGAACCTATTAAAGCAATGAAAAAATTAACTATGTAAGCGGCTACTGTAAATGGAGAACCAAAGATAAAAATATATACAGTATAAACAACATACAAAACACCATATAAAAGTAATGTATTTAAAATTACTGAAATAAGACTATTCGCAAAATTTGTTATGGATAAAAATCTATGTTTAATAATAGAATAGGCTATAAAACCATCTAAGATAATTACAGATAATGGTCCGTATGTTACAAATGCTGAAGTTTTTAAAATAATTACAAATAATACATTACTGGTGATTGAAAAAATAATCATGAATGCGAAACCCATCAACAGATACTGAATACGTACTCGATCCAAACCCTTTGATGATTTATATTTCTTTATCAAAACATAAAGACACAGAATTGCATTGAATAATAAAAGGAGTATGTACAGCGCATATGTTGGACCAAATACAGGACTAATATTACTTCCATCTACATGAACATCAGTAACTGTTGTTGGTAAAAATGAACAAAACGCTACAAATAAGGTTACAAGTATATATATTATTTTTTTCTTTCTATTCAAATAGTTATTTACATTGGGATACGACAAACTAACAAACAGTATCGCAGTCCCAAGAAATGTCGTAACAAATAGAACAAATTTTATCCAAAATAACATCCAAACTGTATCTGTTACAGTTACTGAATAATAATTTGAAATAATCCAAAGTGAACAAGTAATCGAAAATATAAAGAAAATCGGATTAACTCTATTCTTATTTGGATTGTTCAAAAAAACATATAAACCTAGAAGAAACGAAACAAACGTCGCAAGAAGTATTAATATATATGTCATTAGCTATACGTAACATAATTATATTACCTATAATAGCATAATATTATAATAACTCACCAAAAATTTTTTAAATTATTACTTATCTTTTTTAATTTCAGCCATAAGTTTCATAAGACTTATTATAGCTCTGGGACGGTCAATTGCAATTTCTTTTATTCTTTCTATAAGATTAAATTTAGACCAGTCAAAATCTACATATGATTTATTAGGAACTTTACCTCTTTCGATATCCATAATAATTGCTGTTACTGCCATACTTCCAGCTGTTGTAGTTGCTGTTGGTGTCTGGGGCAGTGTGGGGCGCTCAGGATTTTTTCTAATATGATATGCATATGCCCGTAACATTCTCGATGGTATTGTAAATATTGGTACAAAACCAAATAATATTTTTCCAGATAATTTTTTGATTCTTTCTATATTTGATTCAGATTCGTTCGTTGTTTTTGTTAATTCTAATAATTCATTTGCAGCAGTTGGATCTATATTACCTCCATATAGTTCGGTTCTTGGATCTGAGTAGTCGAAAAAGCTTAAACTTACTTTATGGTGTATATCTGTCGTCATTAAAACTTTAGTTTTTACCTCTTTGGCTAGTTTGTGAACTGTCAGTTTATCAGGCATCTGATCTCCACACTCAATAATGTAATCCCATGATCCTTCTTTTATTACTTCTTGTAATTTATCTCCAGTTAAAAACTCATTATGAGTAATAAATTTTTCTTTTAAACTCGACCTATATTCAGGCGGTGTCATATCTTCGACCATCTCATGTACCATATCTACTTTGAAACCTCCTTCTTTGCCATTAGTAAGATCTGGTAGATATTTAGCCTTCATTCCTGCCATTTTGGGATAATCTTCAGGTCCGACTTTGTCGCCATCCCATACTTCTATTATCCCTGATGAAGCTACTCCATCTGATTTATAAGGAAATAATGCGCCATGCTGGACAAGTCTATTAACAATATTTGAACCAACACCGCCACATCCAACAATTAACACCTTTTTATCTCTAAGTGTTTCTAATGTTTCGTTATTAATCAGTCCTTCTAACCTATTTAAATATTTATTAATTGGTTGAACATTTGTTCTCTCTTTTTTCATACTTATAAAATTATATATATTAGGCAGCTTCTTCTTTTTTTGAAGGAAATAGTGGAATTATATCATCATATTTATATCTTTTCCTATTATTAAGATCTTTTATGATATCTGGAAATGAAGTAGCGTGGTATCCAGGTTTTTGTGGCAAATTATCGATTACTTTATTAGATATAATGCCAGATCTTTCATTCATTAAATATTGTACAAGTCTATGTTTAGCTGCTATTACTGGGTTTATACATGCTAATCCATTTTCATCTTCAATTTTATCTAGGAACTTTTCCCACCCTACAAATTCTTCATCTGATAATAATTCGATAAATTCTCCTTTTTCTTCAGGAGTAAGTGTATCTAGAATAGATCTAATTTCTAAAACTCCAGGATTTACTGCCATATCGAATGAATTATTTATCAAATTGTCTTCGGATTCTCTAATTAATTCTCTAATTTTTTTTATTAATGTATCTCCATTATTTGAATAATGATCAAAATGATTAGCTAGTGTATCATTCTTTAGAAAGTATAATGGATATGATCTTCTTAGTTCTCTAACTTTTTCTGGTGAATGCCTCAGTCCGTCAACGTGAATTAATGATGGAACAATTGTGTGTAATAGTGCATATAGTGATGGTTTGAGCATACAATATGTTGCTTTTATTGGAGTTTCTAGTCCAGCAGGACTGGAATTATATTCTTGTATTAATCTAGTAGACTCAATTAATAACAATGTAAAAATATCGGGAACTTGTTTGTTTTCACGTTTATCTTTGTTTAATTCAATAGCAAAGCGAGTCCACTCCAAAGTATTTTTAAATGTAAACGGTTTTTCTACTTTATGGCTTTGTTCATCTTTTGCGTCCATTGCGTCGTGTAAAAGCTCAACCCTCCTTTCTAAAGGGATTTGTTCATCATCTTTTTTCTCTGAATCTAATAGTGCTAAACCTTCTGGAATTGTATTTTCGTCTTGACCACCGAAACCATTCATAGCTAATGTGCCTATAATTTCGTTTTTACTATTGACCGCAATTACAACCGTAAAGTTTTTACCTTCATAAGCTAATTCTTTAATATCTTGCACTCCATGTGCTTCGTATCTTGCCAATACTCCGGGTAGGCACTTAAATTTTGACGGATCATAACTGAATAATTTTATTCCGTCTATTTCTAATCCTGGATGAAGACTGTTTTTGATTTCTGGAGTAAGGACTTCTACAATCTGCCATTTATTATTTTCTGATAACGATTCTCTTCCTACTAGTCTTAAAGTTGCTGCCGTCTGTAGAATTGGTGGATGCTGATTATCCATATATTCTTTAGAACAGGATTCATATGAAAGTACAGGTGTTTCTTCTCGGGATAATTCTACAGCTGTGTGTGGGGTCATGGGCGGATTGCTTATTAATGCTAAATATTTTACCAAAATTGTATCCTATAGTAAAAAGATGATATCTTTTTTATATATTCTTTTATCCAGTGTTTGTTACTTATTTAGTTACTCTAGTCTCACATATCCCTGTCGCTACCCTGATCCCAAGCTGCTGCCAGGATATTGTATATCGCTATTATAGCAAAAATTACTGCAATTATGTAAAGCACATTTACGATGATTTTTGTGGTGTCGGGGTTGGCGGCAAACCAATTAAGGTTGCTCTTTATCCCGTCTGGGAGGAAACTTTTCTCAGGTTCCAGCATAGAGCTAAATACAAGACCAGTTATAGCAAGTATCGGGGCGTTGATGAGAAAAAAAATGATAATTACTAGTCTGTTTTTTACGTCCACGATATTACATTAAAAAATATTATCGGAATCGTATTATGTTACTTGCTTTTAATCGTGTTTACAAGAAGGTCCAAATCCATGTGGTATATCTGTCCTGTTTGGCCTTGGTCATAACCTAATTTCTTATTTAGCCATAGATGTTTCATATGTGTGTTGGCCATTATTTCGGCTAATAATTTTTCTTTTTCAGTGCCAAATTCTCTTTTTCTCTTCATTACGAGTAGGCCAGAGTCTACTTTGGATTTTGGGTAGAAAATATTCTTGTCGTACTCTTTCACTATTTCAGAGTCGTATAAAATTGATGCTATGGTACCAAGTTTACCTGGAATCTGGTTCATTATTTTTCTGGCAAATTTAATCCCAGTTATAAATACTATGTGGTCGAAGTCCCATTCTATCAAACTAAATAATAATGGTTCTGAAATGTGGTAGGGGATGTTGCCGGTACATTTGTTGAAGCCTTTTTTTGGCTTAGCTTCTATAAAGCTCTGTAATCTATAGTCGAATATGCCTGTATTGCGTCTTTTGAAATCGTCAAGATCGTCAACCAAATCTTCATCTACTTCGTATCCCAATAAAAATGGTTTATCACTTACCTTCTTTTCTGCCTCGCTGGATCTATATATTTTTAATATTTTTTGCGTAAGCATGCCTTTGCCGGTACCAACTTCGACAATATGGTCATCTGGAACAGCATTGAGAGCTGCGGCGACATCTTCTAGGACTCCAGAATCGATTGTAAAATTTTGTCTAAGTTCAGGTTTAAGCATAATTAATCATAAATGTTCGACTGCAAGTATACCCTATATTGTTGCAAAAATACATGATGTAAGAAGTTATTTGCCCATAAAAATAAAGGGTTGAAAAAAGCAAGTTTTGTGGTAACATCCAGTACAAGTATTTTGGTATATAAATATTGTATACTAATGTTGCACTTTTTGAAGATTTATTGTACAATTATTTGATACATAAATTGCTCATTATATTCTTGTTGCTTTATATCACTGCTATTCTTTTTTCTATTTATTAATGAATCCAAATGTCAGGTCTTTATAAAGATGGTTTTCGTAATTTTGATATTAAACTTCTTACGGATCAAATAATTAGAGGCGAAGTTTCTAATCTTAGTGCAACGTGTGGGCCCGAAACTGTTACGATAAAATCTGGAAATCCTACTGATGAACCGTTAATTGTGGCTTCGCTGACTCCTCTGACTTCTATGACTTCTATGCCGTTCGAGGGTGCTATGTCGAAAGTTGCTATTATGTCTCATGCTATAGCCGCTTAATTATTAGTTTTTTAATTTTTTATTTATTAATTATTCTGATATGTCAAATGTAGAAAATTGTGGATGGACGCCCGAAGAATTGGATGCACTAGAAAGACATGCTTTAGATGGTACTGTTAAACCGAAACCAGATCCTATATTTGGTCGAAATAACGTTGATGGCGGTTTTTAAAGTATTGAAGAAGTAATAGCAGCTGCTAATCATACTGTTGCTGTTGCCGAAAA
>JBAXGO010000058.1:0-6942 GCA_037139335.1 bacterium | reverse complement strand
TTTACACAATCCTAGAATTTAAGTATTTATTAAATAGTTCTGGGTAAGGATTAGTCTTGCTAGAGGGGACTGGGAGAGGGGAAATGAACACACCCCGCCTCTTCTTACGCTAAAGTTACAGAGTATTCTGCATTACATAGAAAGGAAGGGCGAGATGTCGCTCAGCAGTATGACAAGTTTGAACAATACTATAAATTTATTCGTCGCTGTCTAACATAGACTCGTTTTCTGGTTTTTTCAAATTATTAGTAAGTCTATTTTCAACCTTTGCTCGAATTAATTCATGACGGTTTTCTGATATTCCACCTTTATCCGTTTCAGTTTTATTCAAATTAGTAACAACAATATCCATATCGTTATTTGCTAAAACATTTTTGTCAGGTGATATAAGACCTTTTTTCTTTCTATTACGATAAAATGTTAAAAACACCATTGCAATAACTCCCAAAATACCAATGCCAATAATGCCAAATATTAAAAATACAAATAAATTTAAAAAGGATTTTTCATCTTTGACTACATAAGTTGGAGAGGGTGTTGAGGTTGGTAATGTTTCTTGTGGATTTAAAACATTTAATTTCACAATTTGAGAATTTATAACACCGTTTTTTGCATATACTATAAATTCAATGTCTTTTTGACCATAATCATCAAATTCTAAATTTAATGTAAAATTACCCGTTGAAATATCGTGAATAACATTAGTATGTTTTTGTCCGTTATATACGACATCAAATTTTGCACTTGGATCAGATATAATTCCATGAAGTGTATATGACTTAGCTTGAATATTGTCTGGCAAATCAGTTTTTACACTACTAACCGCAGTATATTTACCAAAAGTTGAAATTTCAAAAGATGCAATTTTTGTAGTTTTATCATAAGTAACTTGTTTATCGTATTTTGTTGTATTAAATATTATTATTGGAATTTCTGAATAATTGATATTTTTTAATTCAACTTTAGCTTTTTTTAATACTTTATTTTCATTAATATTAATATATCCATTAACATTAATATCAACAAATTGATTAAAGTTCTTGAATAAATTCAAAGCGTCAGGTGTAGAAAGATCTAATGGTTCTGTAAATGTAATTTTCGCATTATCACTTTCAAAATATACATTACTAACACTACTAATATTTTCTGTAGTAATTAATGTTAAGTCGAAACCAGTTACTCCAGCTGGATATTTCAACAATGAAATCTCTGGTTTAGCTTTAGCAACATCAGGCAATGTTAGTGAAGCCTCCTTTGTAAATGTTGGTGCTACTGGATCAGTCGAATATTTAGCTGTCAATATTGTTGATATAATGCTTGTTCCTGTTACAAGATTTGTTATTTTTTTACCTGAAATAATATCTGCATTTGTGCTAAAATTGAATATTATGGTTATACTTTTTTCTGGTCCTAAATTTGGAAATGTATATCCTGCAGTTTTTAGCTTATCAATAGTGAAGCCAGTACTAGAACCTAGGAATGTTACACCATCTAGTTTGTCCATAAAATTTGGTTTTATGCTTGCGTTAAAAATAGTGTCAGTCTTAGATTTATTGGTTAGTGTATAAGAAATATTAAAAATATCTGATGCTTGAACTGATGTTTTATCTGCACTTATAGTAAAATCTATAGTGCTTGCACTTTGAGCATATGTTAGATTGATAGTAGACAAAAAAAATAGTGCAAAAAAAACTACAATAAAATTAAAAAATTTATATATAGATTTGAAAATATTTATATTAATAGGCTTGTACATTTTGTAGTTTTTGAGTAAATTATTGTATAACAGAATTGTAAAATATTATATTAAATATTAATTATGGTATAGTGGCAGATAATGCAGTCCCCGATAGGGTATCCCATACACACGTTGTTCCCGGCAATATTATGTCGGTTGAATTCAAGCTTTTTGATGTAATGACTTTGAAACAGTTCTTATATCTTGTGGTTTGTGCTTTTCTTAGCTATTTGTTTATTACAATTCTTCCAGATAACTTTATAAAATGGATTCTACCTGCGGTAATTATGATGGCAGGTATTGTGGTAGCTTTCGTACAATTTAACGGAGAATCATTCGAAATTTATACTACAAATTTTATATTAGGTGTCATACAGCCGCAAAGAAGAGTTTGGTCCAAAATTCCAGTTGTAAAGAAAACTATTTCAAGTACAGATAATACTACAGAAACAGCAAGTAAAAAGGCGATATCTGATTTAAATGAAAACTATGTTGCAGAGCAAGAAGTTATTCCAGTTGACTATAATAAAGGAGTTACAAGCATGGATGCTGCCGAACAAAGATTTTTACGTAGTACTAGCGTTGCAGATACTAAATATACATCATCTAATGCTATTGCCAAAGCCGATTTATCAAAACTTAATTTTGACTTCATTAAAGATATTGAAAAAGTCAAAGATAATGTGGTAGAAAATAAAGTAAATTTACTTGAAGCAACTGTAAATTTAGGTGGCACTGGTCAAGTTCAATTAAATAATCAATCTTCCGTAATTAAAGATACTGATTCACAACAGAATAAGAATTTAGATTTAAATACTAGTAATATGAATCCTCAAAAAAATATATTTGGACAAAGCAATATTTCTGCAACTTCTCCAGCTTTTACTATTAATATGGATGATGACGATTTAAATAAAAAAAATGATAATGTTGTTTTTGATGTTTCGTCTGGAATTAATCAGCATACAAATCCTTTAAAAATTGATCTTGATGATGAATCAGATAATGATATTCATCCTTCAAACGCTAATTCTACTTTCACTAGTCAAAATCTTTCACAAAATGTTACAACTTTGCCAGTAGATAATGTTGCTCATGAATCACTAATTACAGCTTTTCCTGAAATTAAAAATAATCCATTATTAGAACACTCTAATAATCAACACGTAGATGAAACTATCGTTAGTAGTACAAATGATTTAAATCAAAGTAATATTCCAAATAATGTACCACAAATTATTGATATTCCCGTAGAGCAACCTATTTCAAATAATGCTCCTGCGATTCAAATCGTAGACATTCCTGCTGTTGATAGTTTACCTCTACCAGTTAATAATTCAGTTCGTCCAAATCAAGAAATACCTTTTAATACGAATCCAATTGTAAATAGTATTCAGCCAACAGTAATGCCAGCATCTGATATGTCAAAAATACACGGAAAAGTGATATCAGCAGATATGATTTCAATGAGTGGACTTGCAATAATTATGTTTGATAATGCAGGAAAAGCACTAGAATCCGTAATTACTAATGAACATGGTGAGTTTGTATTTAGTATTATTCCAAAATCTTTTGAAATAAAAATTCATTCACCAAAAAAGTTTCTCTTTTCACCAATGGACAAAGCTACAAGAGAGATTATAATTCACGAAATACCTACAGGTAATACGCAAGGAACTTTTTCGACTATATTTAAACAGGATAAAGATGCGCTTATCAATATTTCAAAATTAAATGATGTAACTGAAATGGATACGAGTGAGACAAAGATACCTAATACAATTAATGGCGTAGTTAAAGATGAAATGGGACATTACTTAGCAGGAGTTTTGGTATCGATAAAAGATAGCTCCGATGCTACAATAAGAGCTCTAGCAACAAATCCACTAGGACAGTTTTTTTCGCATAGTCCATTACAAAATGGGACTTATAACATATCATTAGAAAAAGATGGTTATAGATTTGAGAATTACGTTACAACACTAGAAGGGCAGATATATACTTCAAAAATATATATTGGCAAGAATGAAAATATACAAACTGTTTAATCTTTGAATAAATAACTATGAGTCTGTTTAATTTCGATCCAAATAGTATACCTGTGAAAGCATCAACACAAGATCATCTAGATATATTTGATATTGTTGATGATTTGGTTGTATTGAAATCAGGCCAAGTATCATTAGTCTTGACTACTACTGCAATTAACTTTCAATTACTATCTGAGGCAGAACAAAATGCAAAGATAGAATCTTTTGCTGCACTAATTAACTCTCTAACTTTTCCTTTACAAGTAGTGGTTCATACAGAAAAAAAAGATATTAGAGCTCATATTGACGATTTAGAAAAACAAGAAAGATCCCAAACAAATGCATCATTACGAGCATTTATCAGAACATATATAGAATTTTTGAAGACACTGATTGTGAAAAACAATGTATTGGAAAAAAAATTTTATGCAATTCTTCCATATTTAAATGCATATTCTGTTGTTAATGAAACTTTTTCTCAGAAAGTTATGAATACTGTGACTGGCAAAAAACCATATCCAACAGATGTGGAAAAGCTAATCGAAAAAGCAAAGATTGATTTATATCCAAAAAGAGATACCATTATAAAATTATTTTCTAGAATAGGTATTAAGGCTGTGCAATTGAAATCAGAACAACTGAAGATTATGTATCGTCGATTTTATAATGTTGATGAGCCAATACCTTATTCAACACTTAAATTAACGAAACAAGAAATATGAAACATATTTTTTATATTTGTCAGGATGCATCTGATTCTTTGGGATTAGAAAAAATATTATCTTTTTATAACATTGTTTCTTTAGAAAAAAATGATGCTGTAGAAGATTTAATAAATTCTGGAGTCAGTGTTATGATATCAGATGATATTTCATCAAAAGATACTCAGGAATTTGTGGAAAATTTATCGTATGGCGAAAAACCATATATTTTATCATCAAATCAAAGTGCGATTATTAAAATATCGCAGCTATACGATTGGACTATTGCATCAGCTAGTACTGACTCTGATAACATTCCTTCTTCAACAAGTAATATTGTTCGTTTTAGTGTGTATAAAAATGAAGAAAAAAAAGTATTTGGCAATATACATAAACTTATATCAACAGATTTACATTCATATAATATTGAAACTTTAGATTGGAGCTGTGATTATATAAAAGAAGTATCGAATATTGTAGACAGTTTAAATGATTTACAAAATGGATTCACGACTGTTGAATGCAAAATACAGGATGATGGCACACTTTTAATGTTCAATAAATATGTACAACTATTATCGGAAGGAATAAATGTTTACACAAATATACAGATAATGAACGACGAATCACCATTTGTATTATATACAATATATGATGATGTAGAAAAAGAAGATAAACTTAGTTTTACAGAAAACTTTGTACAGAAAAATCCAATATCTCAGTCAAGACCTTATGATTATACGTTGGTCAATATTAAGAGTAAATTTGAACAATTGATAAAAAACGATTTGCCGTCAGGCGTTTGGAAATACGGAGGGGATAGTACAGGCAAATTTGATAAATCATGTCTTGCTACATATTTAATTGATGAAGATGGTGATAAAACTCTTTGTCTGCTACATAGAGGATATAGTTTATATGATGTAGTAGGAAGTGAGGGGATGGTAATTTGTACAAGACAAAAGGGAACAAGTTTAACATCAAATGATATTATGGGAACTATAAAAATCCCAGGTAAGGCTGTAGATGGTAATAATAATCTATATGGCTGGGTAATTGAAACTATAAATGCGATATTAAACAATCAGATGAAATAAATATTCATATTTTTTATGTAATCATTATTCAATTTTCATATATTGGAATAAATATATCTATAAAGGAATAATTATTAATAATATAATATGAAAACACCCAAAATAAAAACCAAATATATTGCTTCATTTATTGCTTCTGCAATAGTTATTTTTTCTTCAGCTGCTTTTTATATTTCTAATATTAAAAGTGAAAACACTACAGATGATATTTATACTGTAGTCTATGTTACAGATGGTGATACGATAAAAGTTGAAGATAAAAATAAAAATCAATTTACCGTAAGATATTTATATGTAGATACTCCAGAAACCGTAAAACCCAATACCCCTGTTCAATGTTATGGCAAAGAAGCTAGTGATTATAATAAATCAATAGTAAGTAATAAAAAAGTTAGATTAGAAAAAGATGTTGAAGACAAAGATATATATGACAGATTATTACGATATGTCTATTTAGACTTAAATAATGATGGAAAATACGATGATATGGTTAATAACATATTGTTGGAAAAAGGTTATGCAAAAATATATCACTCAAGTGTTAAACAAAAAAATGTTAAATACGAAGAATTATTTATAAAGACTGAAAAAATTGCATCAGATAAAAAAGTTGGATTATGGGGAAGTTGTACGGCTAATTCAGCTAATGTAACAACAAATATTTCACCTGTCGTAACTGTTGTAGCAGATCCTTCATTGGGTTTGGAAACAGAAAGTGCTGACTGTAAGATAAAAGGAAATATTAATAGTAGTGGTGATAAAATATATCATATGGTGGGTCAGAAATATTACAATTCAACTATAGTTGAACCTGAAAAAGGCGAAAGATGGTTTTGTAACGAACAAGACGCCCAAAAGCAAGGATATAGAAAGTCAAAAATATAATTGTATAAAAAGTTTGTCGCTGAACTTTTATTCCTAAAATCCCTCCCCGCGGGAGGAAGGGGTTTGCGTAGGAGCAGGCGGGATGTGTTCTGTATTAATTCTCTCCTTTTATTAAAGGAGAGATGTCCGTTAGGACAGAGAGGTTATTGAATTTTTTCCTTTGCATTCAAGTTTTCCTACAGTCGCCCTTCGACAAGCTCAGGGTGACATTCCCTTCGAC
Source organism: bacterium (assembly GCA_037139335.1). Taxonomy (GTDB): domain Bacteria; phylum Patescibacteriota; class Dojkabacteria; order JAOAGR01; family JBAXGO01; genus JBAXGO01. Next base: position 271 of record JBAXGO010000058.1, on the reverse strand, counting down.
AAGCTCAGGGTGACAATATTAAAAATCCCCTCTGTGAAGAGGGGTGCCGAAGGCGGGGTGTGTTCATTATATTATTCTCCCCTTTTATAAAGTGATAGCTCAAATTATTTAATAATATTTATTTATAACTATCTAATACGTAATTAGCCCTTCGACAGATGTCACGCTCAGCGTGACAGAGAGGTTATATATTCATTTATTCCCTTTGCATTCAAGTTTTCCAACAGTCGCCCTTCGACAAGCTCAGGGTGACATTCCCTTCGACAAAGCC
>JBAXGO010000057.1:0-7087 GCA_037139335.1 bacterium | reverse complement strand
ACAAGAGTACCATTTTAGGCGGTTTCGATGACATACATTAATGAGCTAATACGTATGCTAGACGATTGTGAATTTTGCCCTTTTGAAATTATTGAAAATCAATGCCTATGTGTTTATGAAGGATTCTGTCTAATTTATCCCAAGAAACCAATATTTAAATATCATTTTATACTTTTTCCTATTCAACACGATCAGATGTTTCATAAGATTAATAATTTTTTTGAAATAAAAGATTTTACAAATAAAATATTTTCGGCTTTTAATAAAATCGATGCTGATTGCGGTTATAATATATTTTCAAATAATGGCTCTAAGGCAGGACAAAGTGGTACTCATGCGCACATACATATTTTTATTAGATTATCCGATGAAGAAAAATCACCATATGACTTGTTAAATAATTCCTCCCTTCGCCAAGAAATGAATCGTGAAGAATGGGTTGAAAATAGAGATCGTTTTAGAAAAATGTTTGTAGTGAAAGATTAGTTATTATTCACATTATGTAATACATATCTTGTGCTAAAAAAAATCTCCCTGCGGGAGGATCCTGCTTTCCAATTCTCTCCTTTTAGAAGTGATAGCTCAAATTATTTGTAAATATTTATTTGTAACTATCTAATACGTAATTAGCCCTTCGACAGATGTCCGTTAGGACAGAGAGGTTATAAGGGGTTTGTGTAGGAACAGGCGGGGTGTGTTCATTTTTCCAATTCTCTCCTCGGTAAGGAGGGAAAAAATGTCTCATGTCTTCTGCATTAATGCCCTCTTCTTAGAAGCAAATACTAAATATTATAATAATCTTTTATAAAATCTACAGCCTTGTAGATACTTTTATCATCTTCAATTTCAAAAACTTTTTTAAAATATTTTGAATATGAATCAAATAGCTCAATTTCTTTTTCTAGATTATCAATTCTGCGAGCAATAATTTCCGGATCACTTTCACGTTGTTTTATTCTGTTCTTAATCAATTCTAAATTTATAGGCTTCAAAAAAATGCCTAATGACTCTGGATATTCTTTGAACCATTGATCTACTACAGAAATATATACTATTGCTGTTGGGATTTTTCCTTCGTGAAATATATTTTTAACGAAACTTCTGCGGTATGCATATCTTGTTGTGAAAATTTTATTACTCATAAAAAAATCTCCTTCTTTCTCCACGAAATCATATGTTTCGTCAGAAATATATTCATTATCTACCATAGTTAATTCGCCCTCTCTTGGCTGTCGAGTCATAGTAGAAAGAACGTTGTCAAATTTATAATTATCACACAAATAATCCATTAAAAAAGTTTTGCCTACTCCGGATGGTCCGGTTATTACTAGAGGTTGATTCATAAAAAAATATTTATTGGATATTTTAGCAGATGATTATTATATTTAGTGAAAATTTAAAAGATAAATATTGAAATACTATTTTGTTTATAGCCTGTCATGTTTATTTCTTTCTCAATTATTTTTTTATAACCATATTTATCGGGATTGAGACCTGAGATTCCGGCTCCGATGATAATTATATCTCCAGTTATAGATTTTAGACTTATTTCTTTTAATAAATTATCTATATACGCTCTTGTTATCTGATCTTTTTTATACTCTTCATAATCTTCTGTTTTAATTTTTTCTAAAAGATCATCTTGAAATAATGTTATTGGTTCTATACCAGAAAAGAAAAATATATTTCCTTTACTCTTGTCCATATTTTGGACGAAATTCAATAAGTCGCTTTCTATGTACTCACATTGAGTAAAAGTATTAATGACTTCGTATCCTTTTTCTATTTTATTATCAATTCCAATATAATTAGTAGCTTCCAATAATTTTGAAATGGTGTTCATATTCCCAGATATTTCGGGTATACCGCATCCCATATCGATAAAGGTCTTGTTCGTTACAAGTATTTTTAACTCTTGCCCAAAGTTGGAAAGTTCGTCTTTAACTGTATTTGAATCGTTACAAAATAATAATTCTATAAAATATTTGGAAAAGGGTAAGCGTGAATTATGAAAGATATCCATATTATTTAAAATTTTAATATCATACTAAAAATTACACTTAAAATTTATTCATTAGTAAATTTACAAATATCCAATACAATAGGGCATTATTAAGTAAAACAATGATGGATTTGAAACCTGTTGAAAAAAGTATAATGACAACTCTTATGTTTCTTCATGAAGCTCGCTTCACAGATCTAAATATTTTTGAATCTCCTACTGATAAATTTAACTATCATTTGAGAAATGTTATTAACATGGGTTTAATAGAGAAAAAAGATAATGGCAACTATTCTCTCACTTCCGATGGAATGAAATATGTAAGTCATTTGGATGGTTTTTATAAATCTATAAATACACAATGCAACACGATTGTTTTGGCGATTTGTAAGAGAGAAAATAATGGACGAATTGAATATCTAATTAATAAAAGAGGAAAACAGCCTATGAAGGATTATTACGGACTGCCTGGTGGAAAGCATGAAATAGGCGAAACTCTCGAAGAGTCGGTTTTGCGAGAATTGAAGGAATAAACGGGACTGTCGGGGATACCAGTGCTAAAGGAAATTAGTCACACTCTAAAAAATATTTTGATGATAAAAAAGAATATATTCTGGATGATATAGCTTATTGTTTTTTCGTAACAAATGTCAGTGGTAAATTAATTAATATAGAGGAAGGAGATAATTTTTGGATAACGATAGAAGAAATACAAAATGTAGATAAACTTCTACGGGACACCATACCATGTCTTCATTCACTTGAATCTAAATGTTTAGCATTTAGAGAGCAAAAAGATGAGTATGGTGTCTGACCTTTGTCACTGGGGCATTATCATTTGTATTTTGAAGCTACTTCCCTTCCTGTATCTCTAATGGCAGAGTATTATCAATCTATAAAAGTGAAATCCCTATATGCAGAACTAATAGCATAGAATAATCCATTAGGAATAAAAGAATTCTTAGCATTTTTTTCATCATAAGTATAATGAAAATGGTTATCTTCAAAAATTTCATTCAATTTATCTCTGTCAGCAGGATTATAAGCCCTTGTAAACCACTCAGTTTTTAATAAAATATAAATTAAGCCTTTTTCGTTGATACATTTTGGATTATAAATATCTGATATCGCGGCCGCTGCAAATATAAATGGTGTATCTGAATCTGGTCCATGTTTATCCATGTGTTGTCTTGAAGCTGCTTTAGCTTTTTTTAATAAAGCTTTCATCTTATTTCTTTCTCCTCTTCTCATTTTGGGGGCATCTAAAATACTACTCAAAAAGGCAAATATTCCGTCTTCTTCACCTGTCTTTTCATTAGCTTCAGAAAATAATAATTTCTCAATATCGTAGTAATTTTGTTTTTCAAGTTCAGAGTAGTATTCAAATTCTTTTCTACTATCTCCTATTCTTTGACCTAAACGTTTATCATTAATATCTTTGGTTCTTTCGTGGCGTTCAACTAATAGAGCATATACAAGCAAAACACTTTCTTGGTTGCAACTTAAATTCATTAACTTAGAAGCCTCCTCAATTGATTGTTGAAGAGAAATATTCTTTAGTCCTACTGTAAGCCATGAGGGTCTTTCAACTTGTGTCTTTGGTTCTTCAGTTTCAACACCAAACCCAACTAAAGCATTTGATATCTTTCCTTCTTCATTAACTTGATTAACTCGTGTCTGTTTCCCTTCTTTGCTTTTATCACTTCGAGGCTCACCACCATTTTTAACATCAGCTTGTCTTCCAGTTTTTTACCATGGTAGTAATAATATTGCTGTGATTATATATACAAAAATTTGAATATGCAATATTTGAAAAGCGGGAGACGGGATTCGGACCCGCGACCTCTTCCTTGGGAAGGAAGCATACTACCACTGTACTACTCCCGCAATTTTCTCTTCTAAAACATTTCACCTTTTCATATTCGTGAAAAAAGCTGACCCCAATACTACTCCCGCAATTAACAATTAACAATTAACAATTGCTAGTATTAGTGATTTTATACTATCAATGAGGAGTTGTCATCTACGAGATTTCTCACATGCGTTTGAAATGACATCATCTTTTCTTTTTAGCGGTATTACAGCATTGGGGCAGACAAACACTTTTAACTCTTAACTGGTCAAACTAGCCATTTACTTTGAGCCAGTCTACTATTTTTTGGCCTTCTTTCCATCTGTCTTGGCTGCCTAATAATATTGCTATATATTCTCTGTTCTGAATTTTAATATATAAAGCTAGGCACTGTCCTGCTTTATCTTCGGTTCCTGTTTTTAATCCAAAAACTTCAGAAAGCATTAATAAGTTATTTGTGTTTTCTACGGCATATGAATTTTTATCAGATTTGATAGTATATTCAGCTGTTTTTGCAATCGTTTGATCAGTTTGATTCTTTAAATACAATTTAGAAATTGTGAAAATATCTCTTACTGATGAATAATTTTGAGGGTCATCAAAACCAATAGGTGAAGTTAGTGAGGTATCATTTAGGTTTAATGACTTTGCCAGATTGTTCATATTTTGGACAAAGTTATCGTAACCATATTGTTCAGCTACAGATAGGGCAACGTCATTTGCTGAAGCCATCATCATTGCATAAATAGCATCATTATAATTAATCTTTTCACCAGCTGGAATATTCAGCTTGGAACCAAGTATGTTGAAACCTAATGGACTCATTTTTATTTGAGTGTTGGGATTTATGAAACTCCTCATCGTTTCAACAGTAAAAAGTTTAGTAATACTTGCAAATGGTAATTTCTGATCTGCGTTTTGTTCAAATACAACTTTGCCCGTATTTAATTCATATATTCCGATGGCCTTTGACATAACTGTAAGATCATACGGCTTTGTAACTATTTTTTCTAATTTGGGAATGTTCGAAAAATTAGTATTTATATTATTTTGACTTATTTTTTCTGGTATCACTAATTTATTATTTTCTTGATGTCCAGCTTTAGGAGAAAAATAATAAACAAAAGTTATTATGCTAGCGAATGTTAATAGTATTAATAGTGAAGAAATGCTATAGGACATCCAGCTCGTTGGAAGTTTCTTATTAGATTTAACATCTTTATCTAATGTAAAATTTTCTGAGACAACTTTTTTCTTAATAGCCATAAAATCTTTTTTATGACTTTTTTCCTCAGTGATATCTTGATTTGTTTCGTTATTGTTTAAATCTGTTGGCTTCATACGAAATTATTCCTACGGTAACTGAAACATTTAATGAATTCTTTTTACCGTGCATTGGAATGTCTATAATTAAATCAGATAAATTTAGAATTTCTTCTTTAACTCCAACTATTTCATTCCCAAATACATATGCTGTGTCATTCCACGTTAACTGTTTTGAATTCGATGCTTCAGTATAGCAGATCGACTTAGGGGTTTGCTCTACTGAAATAATTCTAATGCCATTTTCTTTCATGAAAACTAATTGTTTCAATAATTCTTCGTTATTAAATGTTTTCCATTCCACATAATCTAGTGCGCCAAGTGATGTTTTTAACAGCTTATCGTTTGGTGGTGTAGGGGTATAGCCTCCCAGCATTATTGCGTCTGCGCCTACACTATCTGCAGTTCGGAAAATCGCACCGACATTAAATATAGATCTTACATTATCTAGAATTATTATCATAAAGAGATTTTAATAAAAAATTATAACAAAGAATTTTCTGTATCAATAAATACTATTAGCCGCTCTTCTCAACGAAGAAATAGTATCTTTAATAGTAGGATTTGTTGTTACGTCAATATATACGCCATCAATCGATGTATTTGTTATTATGTCTTGAGGGACTCTTTCTTTACCAAAGTTTAATAATAAACTTCCCTTAAAATCATTGTTTTTTATATATTTATAAATTTCAATATAATCAGGCACTCTGCTGACTTCTATAATTGCATATTCAAACTTATTAACGATTTCTGGTTTATTATAATTTTCTTTATTTATCAAAAGTCCAGGTTGAATCCCAAATATTCTGATGTTAGTAATATCGTTTTCTACTTGTGCTGGATTATTAGTATAAAAAAATACTTTACCGATGTTTACATCGCTATGAGCATTCATTATATCTCCCAATCTTTTTTCATAATCAGGGCCTTCGATATGAAGTTCAATTTCACTTTGTTGTTTATTAAAAAGTTTAATAAGTTCTTTTAAATTAGTATTACACTGTCCGATATTTATACTGATAATGCTGACGAAACCTCGTAGTATTCTAGTTACAGAAACACATTTCTGTGCATTATCACCGTTAATTAATGGTATTATAAGCATTTTTATAAGCTAACATATATTCTTTGAGTCTCTCGGGCGGATTATCAGAGTTCAATATGTCTGATGATATCAGAAAACCCTTAGCTCCGAGAAGAAGACCTTCAACGATTTGTTGGGGAGTATGGATTCCAGCTCCAATGACTAGAGGAGTCTGAATTTTTTGTGTAATATTTCTTATTATATCTGGTGCTACATCAACTACTGAAATTTTTGTACCAATATATTCTTGTGGTTCATAAGTCACATATTGAGGTTTTAACTGATCCATAATTATAGTTTCTTCTGGCGAAGTTGTTGAAATCATAATTTGAAAATTATCAGTTTTGAATCGTTCTACAATATTAGATACATCGGCAAGTGGAATTTTATGCTCTGCATGATTGATCATTGTACCTTTGGCACCTGCTTCTATAACAGCTTCCGGCAAGGTCCAGCCCGTATTTTTACCATAATCTACATTATCCAGATGTTGAGACCAAATTGGCAAAGACGTATTTTCTGCAAATAATCGAATGTCTACTGCTTGTGCTAAAATAGTAATTGGAATACCTATTTCTTGGTGAACCGCTTCTGCTTGTTTCAAAAATTCAAGTGCCTTTCTTCCAGTTCCGTTTTGGTATGTTTTTAAATTTATGAAAATCATTTCGATAATTTGTTATATACTATTTCGAATAGATTACAGTATTATTAATCAAAATGCTAATTACTCAGGAGTAGTTATATAGTTGGCGGTTATGAGCAATGCTTTACGTATTAGCTCATTAATGTATGTCATCGAAACCGCCTAAAATGGTACTCTTGT
>JBAXGO010000056.1:0-7148 GCA_037139335.1 bacterium | reverse complement strand
GTACATTTTTCAGCATTTTGTCGCTTAGACAAGTCAAATCCTCTCCTCGACACCAGAATTACACTCCTCTGGCAAAGACCACTCCTACTACATTTTTGACACCATTTTCTTTTAGTACCTTCGCACACTCATTAAGCGTTGATGTCGTTGTCGTAACATCATCAAATATCAATACATCATTTATTTTTCCATACTCCACCGATTCATTTATATCAAAGGCATCTTTCAGATTATCTAATCTTTTTTCTCTTTTTAACTTAGCTTGTGGAACTGTATTTTTAGTTCTAATTAATAGATGAATTATTTTGGTATCTTTTTTTTCAATCCCTATATAATCATTTTCAATATTTAAATTTGTATATTTATCTACAAATTTCATTATTTCATCACATATTAATTCTGCTTGATTGAAACCGCGCCATTTATGCCTTTTTTCATGCAATGGTACAGGCACTATATTATTATTTTTTTCTAAATAATATAAACAAGAATCATTTTCTAACATTAGATCAACTAGAATTTTGGCATACGATGTATCAAATTTATATTTCAAAGATTCGATAAGTTTTTTAGCAACATCATTATATTCATAACAAACGACTAAGGAATCAAGATAAAAGTCTTTTTTGCAATCAGAATGGGTCAAATATAAATCATTAGGCTTACGACAAACTGGGCATTGAGGCTCTATTTTCTCCAATATAATTTTACATTCTTCACAAAACAACGCACCGTAATACCCACAGAATGCACAGCGAGTTGGAGCTATTAATTCTTTTAAAAAATTAAACAGTTTTTGTTTTATTGCTTTTCTTTTCAGGAGGATATGATGAAGGTCATATTTTATCACAACAATTCTTGTGAAAAAAATCTTTACACAAAATTCATCTTTCATGTATATAATATATAAAATTTAAAAAATATATGAAACTAATACTTCTTGGAGGAAATAGTAAATACAATAAAGATTGGATAGAGAAAGTTGAATTGGCTCTATCTGATATATTTGATACGACATATATTCAGTATTATGAACATTGGCTAGATGATAGTAAAAAAGGCATCGACCTAGAGATTGAGCTAAAAAAATTAAAAGAGTATGTGAAAGATACTAAGGATTACATGATATTCGCCAAATCAGCTGGGAGCATTCTAACTGTAAAAGGCTGTGTAGAAAAAGTTATAAGACCTGAGAGATGTGTATTTACTGGATTCGCATATCCATGGGCAATGGGCAGAAAGATTGATATAGACAATTTATTGAGAAATTACTTTGTCCCGACAATGTTTATACAAGAGTCAAAAGACCCAGCCCTATCTTATAAACAACTGACAGAAATAATTTATAAACTACGAGTGCCAAACACAACAATGCAAGAAATCCCCGGCAACGACCACAACTACGAAGACATAGAAAAATTAAAAGAATTAATCCAAAATTACATAAATTTATAAAGAGCTCCCCTGTTTCTTGTTAACTTTTAACTTTTAACTTTTAATTCTTAATTCTTAATTCTTAACTCTTAATTCTTAATTCTTAACTATATTACCTTCCACTTTTACTTCTTCTCTGCTAAAATACTCGTGCATTATTAACAAATAACTGCATTCTAAGTATAATATTAAGAATAATTTGTAATCCTAGCCCTTCGATAAACTCAGGGCAGCTCTGTCGAAGGATGGATGTAATTAATTGGTTAAAGGGCTCCTAGCTCAGTTGGTTAGAGCGCAACATTGACATTGTTGAGGTCACAAGTTCGAGTCTTGTGGGGCCCACCATTTGATTTTCCTTTGCGAATAAAAAAAAGATTCACAACATCACACCCGCTTAATCAGTTCTTCGTCATTAACCATTGGATAATTTACTCTATTGGATACTGGATAAATATCCATAAGTTCAGATTTGAAAGGCTGAAAGACTTTATCAAACTCGACTTTGGCCTTGTTGTCCAGCCATAAATCTTCAGTTTCTTTTTTCAAAATAACAGGCATTCTATCGTGGATTGGTTGCATGATGTCATTAGCCGATGTTGTCAAAATTGTAAAGGTAGAAAGATTTAAACCAGCCTCATCTTTGATAGTTTTATAAATACCAGCGAGTGAAAAATAATCATCTTCTTTCAAGTGTATAAAATACGGCTGTTTTTTTGACTCATTTTTCTTCCATTCATAAAAGCCAATAACGGGAATAAGGCATCTATTGCCCAATAAATGACTAAATATAGGTTTTTCAAATATTGTTTCTGACTTAGCATTGATTGGTGCGAAGAGTTTACTCCCTGGTTTCTGCAATCCCAACTGAAGTCCCCATTTCATCTGAACAATTTCATTCCCCTCCTCGGCTTTGATAACCACAGGAGCCATCATCCCTGGAGCAGTATTATAATTTGCGATAAGATCGCCAGTAACGATTTGAATTTTATACCGGCTAGTTAGATTTTTTCGAGGAGCAAAGCCAAATCTTCCGCACATAATGGTTAGTACTAGGATATTTTAATATTTTAGCACATAAGCCTTCAACCAACTCCAGCAAGCCTTTACCATTCTGAAAAATACCGTATAATACTCATACTGAAACAACCCGCATATGAAGAAAAAAAAGATAAACATTGCGCTTCCCGATGAAATATACATTTCCGCAGCAGATAATGGACGAATCACCAACGATAGTTCTAGCACTGCCATGAAAATCAGAATCATGAAAAACATAATGGGTTTGGAACAAATTGACGATGAGCTAGGATCTGACAACTTTGATTTTGAATTCAAAGTATCCTAACTTATCTAATTTTTTTTCTAGCCTGATCCGCGGCATCTATTAATCGATCTGGAACTAAAGGAATTTTAACAACAACACCATTGTTATCAGCTATATGTTCACCATCGTCATCATACAAACGTCTAACGTATAAGTAATCATAATCAAAGTAGAAATCAAAATATTCATTTATCACTGATGATATCATTTCGTTTAAATTTTTATTATCTTGTTTCCCCATTTTCGTATCTCTATTAACAGAATCGATAAAAAGTTCAGGAGTAGAAAGGATTGAATTAAAGAAGGGGTTTGCTGTAATAGAAATTCGTGGACGATCTTGTTTATGAGACGGACCATAAAGATAATCAGCTATTTCATATTCACCAGCCATACGTAACATATGACCTAAATCGAGATTAATAGCAATACTTCCTGAATTGAACCGAGGATATGGATTAGCATCGACATAGTAAAGAGTCGGTTTTCCAACCATATATTCAACAGCCCCTACAACATCTTTATCCAGACACGAAGCGGACCAAAAGCAAATAGGATCGCTATTTTTTACCCGCGATTCATAATCACAATACAAGCCTGTTTTTACCAAGTATGTCTTATCACTTTTTTGAGAGAACCTTACTGCACCAAATTCAGGAGTAAAAATACAAAATGCATCGTATTCAAAAGGATCCTTTTCTATCCAGACTTCAGTTGTATGAAAATCGTCCGATAACGTAATTAATTTTGGATACAAGTTATTTAATAAACATATCCTTCTGTCGTTTTCAAAATAATCATCACCTAAAGTTTGTTTACTTCCATATTCATAAACAGCCGTGATTGGGCAAAGTTGCGGCACTAAAGGGAATAAGCTTAACGAATATCCTCCATAATTTGGGACATAGTTCGGAGTTAAAGCTTCACCATCATCGCCTCGAATAGACCCTGATAAAATTCTCTCAACAACCATGTTAGATAAACGTACATCTTCAAAAGCCATATATTTATTTCTTAATGACCTCTTATATTAAATATTGAGGTGTATTTTGAATAATTAAAAATATTACATACTGTAATAAGAACATTTTGCGAAAAACAGCTGACTCTGACATAGAAAAATAAATTTGCTAATTATATCAAATAATTTTCAAACATCATAGAAATTCGTTACTGTACAGCTCATATTTGACACACGCAACTCAGTTGCGTTAAACTCTAATATAATAAAGCTAGCATGAAACGGTTATTTATCGTAATACTAATATTGTTCATAGCCTCCTCGGCTATTATTTTTTTCACGACTAAAAAAGCTGGTATAAATTCAGATAAAAAGCTTATTGTAACTAGTTTTTCTCCAATCACAGAATTAGTAAAAGAAATAGGAAAGGACAAAATAAATTTAGTAAACATTGTTCCTTCAGACATTGAGCCTCACGACTTCGAGCCCAAACCTCAAGATATCATAAATATCCAAGAGTCAAAACTTTTTATTTACAATTCAGCCATAGATAAATGGACCAAGACCATAAAGAGAAATGCTGAGCTAGACACCATAAACTTAGTTACTGGAAGCTTAATTACTACAAATAACGGTATAGATCCACATATTTGGCTAGATCCGACATTGGTAAAAAAACAAGCCGAATCAATTGCAAGCGCATTATCAGAAATTGACCCTGTGAATAAAGATTATTATTTAAATAATTTACTTTCGTATAGCCGTAAATTAGATAATTTAAATAGTAAATATGTACAAGGATTGACAAATTGCAAACAAAGAAATATTGTTACTTCACACGAAGCATTTGGTTATATTGGAAAAAAATACAGCATCAATATTATAAATATTGCTGGTTTATCTCCAGAAGAAGAACCTTCAGCACAGAAATTGGCGGAAATAAAAAATATAATAAATGAAAAAGGAATAAATTATATATTTTTCGAGACACTAACCAGTCCCAAAATAGCAGAAACTTTATCACAAGAGACTGGAGCAAAGGTTGCAGTATTGAATCCACTGGAAGGTCTGAAAGAAGAAGAAAAAAATAGTGGGAAAAATTACTTTACAGTCATGGAGGATAACCTTAATATATTGAAACAAGCGATGCAATGCGAATGAAAACAATTATTACAGCAAAAGATGTCAGTTACTCTATCAATTCCAACTTAATTTTGGAGAATATTTCCTTCAATATAAAAGAAGGAGACTACATAGGTCTTATTGGCCCTAATGGAGCAGGAAAAACTACATTAATAAAAATAATTTTAGATATCACGAAACCGAGCCACGGATCTATCGAATATGATTGCATGAAATGCGAAATAGGTTATGTACCTCAAAAAGCATCTCAACAGGATCAATCCTTTCCTGCCACTGTTGAAGAAATTATAGAGACAGGCTTTGGGAAAAAAAAATTATTCTTTTCCAAAAAGACACGGATTGAAAAAGAGATGTTTAATTCAGCAATTAAACAATGCGGCTTAGAAGGAGTTCGAAAAAGATTAATAAACGAATTATCAGGTGGAGAAAGACAAAGAGTCATGATAGCCAGAGCCCTTGTACAAAATCCAGCTTTATTAATTCTAGACGAACCCGCAACAGGAATTGACATTCACCAGCAAGAAAATTTTTATAATTTATTGAATAAATTAAACAGTCAGGGAATTGCAATAATACTAGTATCCCATGACGTAGACGCAGTAGTCGAAGAAGTAAAAACGATAATGTGTTTAAAACAAAAAATAATACACCAAGGACCAGCAGCAGAATTTAAATTAGATGATTTACAGCATCTATATGGAGAAAATTTTAAATTTATAAGACATCACCACGACCATGTTTGAAATATTAAAATATGATTTCATGATAAAAGCCCTGATAGCAGGTGTCTTTTTATCCATCGCTATTACAAGCATCGGAGTTTTTGTCGTATTGAAGAGATATTCAATCATAGCCGACACATTATCTCATGTGTCATTAAACGGATTAATATTAGGAGCAGTTATAAAAATTAATCCCCTACTCTCAGCTGTTTTGGTAGCAATAGGAGCTTCAGTATTGTTTGAAAAAATTAGATCCTCAAAAAAAGTTTATGCCGATAGTATATTAACGATTTTTTTAACAGCTGGATTAGCTTTGGCGGTTTTATTAATTAGTACACTTAGAAATTTGAACTTAAATCTAACCAATTTATTATTTGGAAGTATATTAACAATTTCTACTGAAGATTTAATTATAATTGGCTTTGTAACCACACTAGTAATAATTTCTATTTTATTATTTTATAAAAAGTTTTTCTCTTTATGTTTTGATGAAGATTTCGAAAAAGCCATGGGAACCAATATTTCCTTTTATAATTACTTATTAGTAATATTAGCTGGTTTATCTATCGGTATTTCTATACAGATAATCGGCGTTTTATTAATTAGTGGATTAATGGTTATTCCAGTTGTTTCAGCCTTTCAGTTCAAAATGGGATTTAAATTATCTTACTTTATTGCCATATTTTTCTCATTGTTTGCGACTATTTCGGGTTTAGTAATTTCATTTACTGCTGGAATCCCCAGTGGTGCCGCAATTGTATTGGTATCTGTAGCAATTTTTGCTCTAAGTTTTGTAATAAACTATAAAAAATAATTCAGTGTTATAATTTAAAATAATTTTTTAAATTAAATTATATGGAAGATAAACAAAGACAAGAATATAGATTAAACGGTAATGAGTTGGTAAATAAATTTAAAGAAATTCTTCAAGAAGGAAATGCAAGAAGAATTATTATTAAGAATGAAAAAGGCGACTCAATTCTCGAAATTCCAGTAACCATCGGTGTTGTGGGAGTTTTGCTAGCACCTTATCTTGCAGCTGTTGGAGCTATCGCAGCTTTTGTTACAAACTGCACATTAGTAGTTGAGAAAAATGTAAAGAAAGAGTCGGACGCTGAAGAAAAGAATGAAAGTACGGAGGAATAAAACAATTACAAATATTCATCCATTTTATTAAGTGATTGATTAGTTACTGTATATTTTCACCTACAGTAGCCCTTATTATTCTCCTTTTATAAAACTAATCCTTACCCAGAATTATTTAATAAATACTTAAATTCTAGGATTGTGTAAAGCTTTTTGAGGCCTAGCCATATACTTTTTACTCCAGGGACTCCATCCGATCTTCTACCTATAAAACCTCCTAATTTACCTAGTGCTTTTACTGCCTCTATATTCGTTAATTCCATCTTTCTCTCTATTCTTTCTAATATTTCTTCTTCTTTTTTCCCTAACGTTGTCGATCTCTTGTTCGGCTCAGTTTCAACCTCTTTTTTTAAGGCTAATATTTTCAGTGACCGGTACCCTATAAACTAGACAATAATTCTATAGAATAGAAAAAATAGTT
>JBAXGO010000055.1:0-7254 GCA_037139335.1 bacterium | reverse complement strand
TGTAATATTACTTTGTTGTATAGGTATTCTTTGTGAAGTTGTGGGTAAGGTGTAGCCTCGGGAAGGAGGGGAATATAAACTCATATCTTCTGTATTATTCAACTATTTACCACAGCTTTTTTCTTATGGATTGTACTCACAACAACACCTGTTGCAACTATAACTATTCCTATAACTGCAATTAATATTGGCCATGTAAATGAATTTACGATATAAGTCCCATTGATAAAGATTATATTAAAAACTAAAAATCCTATTGATGAATATAACCAATAAGTATTTCGTCGCAATGCTGAAATAATTGTTATAAATAATAATGCTATTGATGGTAAAAATCTTAACCATATTAACTCTTCTGCTGTAATACTTACTGTGAAAAATGTAATTGAAATAAATATTAATATTGAAGAAAGTATTTCTAAAGTGTAGTTATGCTGAGGATTCAATAGTGATTGAGATAACAATTCATTGTTTTTTAAACTTGGTATTTGTTTCAATCCTACTGATAAAGCAATATATATAAGACCTACAACTAATATTAAACTTAATGATGAATATGATTCTGTCCAATTTAATGCACCAGATATTGGCACCATCATAAATGCTCCGAAAAACGCCCAAATATACATCATAGAATATCGAGGGAAAACCATATAAAAGACAAATGACCATATACCACCCATAAATAATGAAAAAAATATGACTAAATCGGATTGTGATGTAGATAAATTAGCAGTAAAACCATCAGATAGAATTGAACCAAAAAACATTGGCATGAATAAAGTTGCTGAAAAAAACATTAAAGTATCTAAATGTTCAATCTTTGAGTACTTCTTTGCAAAATATCCCATGCTATATAACAAAGAAACTCCAAGTAAAACAGACAAAGTTCTGGCAATAGATCCAATATTTTGCCAATTTAAAAAGACCAAACTAAAAGCGCCAAAAAATATTAAAAGCCCACCAATAACATATAAAATCTGCTCCAAACTCAAATCTTGTTTAGGTTTAACCTCTCGATTCGGAATGATAAATACCGGCTGATTATATCGATTGTCCATTTTTTTATATTTAAAATCTAATTCATTATAAAACAGTCATATAAAATGTAAAGAGTTTTAAATCGTTTTTTTCCCCATTTTATAAACTTTTTCTAACCATTTATTTCTATATACTTTTCCTTTAGTTCTTACTGGACCAATGTATGTCATTTTTTTACATTTTATACCACAGAAAAATAATGTATATATTCCCATAACATTTCCCACAGGATTACCGAGTAAATACTTCATATATGAAGGTGAAGAATCCATTGTAACTATGACATGTGATGTTTTACCTAATAAAAATCTTTTTGGTAATGGCATCGGCTGTTTTGACTTCTTTTCAAATTTATAGGCAAAGCCAGGAAGAAAGGTTCTATCTATAAAACCTTTTAACAATGCTGGAATATTTCCCCACCATAAAGGAAAAATAAATATAATGTGATCTGCCCAAAGGATGTCTAATTGTGCCTTTTTAAATCATCTTCCAAGGGTTGGTGACTCTTGTATCCATTCCACAAAATAGGATCAAACTTCAAATCTGATAAGGCAAACATTTTTATATCCTGATTATTATCGATAGCACCTTTGAAATACGATTCTGCCAATGCTCCGCAATAACTCTCTTTGTTGGGATGACCTAGAATAATGAGAGTTTTTTTACTTTTCATAAAAAAGATAATATATTGCATATTTTACATTATACATATAAAATAACTGTCGTTGCCAGAGGTCGCCAAGCGGTTCAAGGCCCCGGTCTGTAAAACCGGTATTCGGTGGTTCGAATCCACCCCTCTGGACAGTATTCTTTTTTTTGTTCCTCTTTTTTATGGTTTCATTTATTGAAGCTAAGTATTTAAAATTAAAACAAAATATTGAAAGTGCAGCAAAGCCAGTAATTATAGCAGGCTTTATTTCTGCATCTCTAGCAAGTTTAATTTCAGCAGAATTTAGTGAGGAGACAAAGAAAATAATTTTTAAAAGAGCGAAAGGAGCCAGTGAACTAGATTCTCGTCTTATTTTTGATTATTTTCTACATAATGCAGCACATATTTGTCATGCAAGATATCTAAATGATGGAAGCCCCAATCCGATTTATGATGATAAATTTAATGGCAAAGAAATAACACCTGCTGAACATTTTATAGGTGCAGTAGGAGATCCACGAACAACAAATCCAGCGCTTAGAAGTAGATTTGGCTTAGTAGATCATTCCCAATTTGCTACGTGGTATATAAATAAGCATCTTACGGAGAAAGCATTAAATATGTTAATTAAAAGATATGGTAAGTCAGTTTATGATTGGGTATATAACCCTCCTAAATTTGACTGCAATGGTAGAGCAGTAGGACAATGCTTAGGCTGGTTTAGTAGAAAACCAAATAAATCAGAAATAGCAAGAAATATTGCTAAAATATATTTACCTATTGGATGTTCTATAATAAGTAATGTCGAATTTGATGATATCTATATTGGTAAGGCAAGATATGATTATTATAGATAATTAAAATTATTTAATAATTATGTTATTGTTTCATATGAAATTCATTAAGATCACAAGTTATACCACTTTTTTTTACGCCCTGGCGGCGTAAATATTATCACCTCTCAAATTAAACACTTTTCAGCATTAATTTGCTAAAATGAACAAAATTGTTCAAATACTTCAAATACATTTTATTAAATAAATAATGGCAGACTTAAACATATTACACAAAACGGGAATTCAAGAAATACTCTCCGAACAAGATTTAATATATATTTTAGAAAATGTAAAAAATCCTAACCATTACATAGGCTTTGAAATCTCAGGTAAACTTCATATTGGCCAAGGTATCGGTACGATGAAAGTTATTAAAAAGTTACAAGAATTGGGAGTTCACTGTACTATTTTCTTAGCTGATATGCATACTTTAATCAATGACAAGCTTGGTGGAGATAAATTATTTATTCGTAAAACAGCGAAAGAATACTTTATACCTGCATTTAATGCCTGCGCTAAAATAGTTGGAGCTGATCCAGATAAAATAACATATATATTAGGATCTGAATTGTATGCATCAAGTCCTGAATATATCGAAACTTTGATGGAAGTATCCAAAAACACTACATTAGCTAGAATGACTAGAAGTGTAACTATTATGGGGAGAAAAGAAGGTGACAGTATAGATTTTTCTAAGCTATTATATCCACCAATGCAGGTAGCAGATATTTTCACAATGAACATTCATATTGCTCATGCCGGTATGGATCAAAGAAAAGCTCATGTAATAGCAATTGATACAGCAGATAAAATTAAGAATAGAAGTATAAAAGATGATAAGGGAAATAAAATTAAACCTGTTGCGATTCATCATAAACTTGTAAAAGGACTTGCCGCACCTTCAATTTGGCCATTAACAGATGAACAAAAAAATGATTCATCAGTAATGGAAAGTCTAAAAATGAGTAAATCTAAGCCTGGCTCTGCGATATTTGTAACTGATAGTGAAGAAGTTATTAAAAGTACTATGAAAAAAGCATTTTGCCCTCCTCTAGATGTTGAATATAATCCAATAATTGATTGGATAGACGCCTTTGTTTTTGACCTTATAAAAGATGGCGAAAAATGGTTAGTAAAAAGAGATGAAAAATGGGGCGGAAATGTTGAGTATACAAATATTGATCAAGTGAAAAAAGATTATATGGACGATAAGATTTCGGGTCAGGATTTGAAAAATAACCTTGCTGACTGGCTTGTAGAATTACTAGCTCCTGCTAGAAAACTTACTGAAGATCAAAATATTAGAGATATTATTTCTGGTATAGAAAAATATCAGGTAAAAAGATAAAGTTTGAGTAAAAGTTTTATGGGGGAGTCAAAAACTCCCTTATTTTTTTACAGATTTTTTTACACCATGAAACATCATAGCTCCACTTACAGCCATTGCTAATAATGAAAATTGAGGTGCACCAAATGCTTCTGTATGATCTATAAAAAAGCTTTTGTTAACAAATAAAGTAACTACAAAACCAATACTTCCCACTACTGTATAGTCATTCATAAATTTTTTACTTTTTACTATAGGCAATTTTACAATTTCAAATAATGCCTTTGAAGTTTGGCCTACAAAATTTAAACTTTTTTGAAATTTATCTTTTAGTAATTGATCGTAAGAAGCATTTTCAGGTTGTGTTAAATTTAACATTAGATATTGAAAATTAAAAAAATAAAAAAGGCTCCGGGTTTATCCGAAGCCTTTGTAAAAAATTACGGTCTAAGTCTATTCACATCTCTTGGGAACATTGTTACTTCCCTTACATTATGAAAGCCCAGCAAACCTTGTGTAAATCTTTCAACCCCCATTCCGAAACCTCCATGACGAGGCATTCCATATTTAAATATATTCAAATAATCTTGTATTGTTGCAGGATCTAGACCTTTGTCTATGGCACTTTGTACCAACATATCATAATCATTAATTCTGATTGCTCCAGATGCGATTTCAAAACCATCTTTATCACCTGATACTGCGATACAATCATAGCTTAAAGTTAATTCTTTATTATCAGGATCTGGCATAGAGTAAAAAGCTCTTTTTTTCCTAGGATAATGAGTTATGAAGACATAATTCGATTTTTGTTCTCTTCGAGCCCATTGAGCAATTAATCTTTCACCTTCTGGAGACATGTCAGGCTCAGCTCTGTCATCCAATGCACCTTTACTTTCTTCGTACACAATCAATTGTGCTTTTTCCATAGTAATTGTAGGTATTTTTTCTGGTACTTCCATCAATTCCACACCCAATGTTGCCAAATCTTTCGCATAATTATTTTTTACCTTATTTACCATACTTCGAATAGTTTCTTGTAGGAAATAAAGAATATCGTCAATATCTTTTACAAATGCCATTTCAAATTCATATTGAGTAGCTTCTGTTAAATGTCTACTAGTACCGTATTTTTCAGCTCGAAAACATTTTGCAATTCCAAAAACTCTTTCGTACACACCAATACAGATTTGTTTATACAATTGTGCACTTTGAGATAATTTAGCCGTGCCTTCAAAATATTCAACAGTAAAAAGTTCAGATCCACCTTCTGACGAACCTGTTAGTAATGTTGGAGGAAAAAATTCAACAACATCTTGAGAAAGCATGTATTCACGATAAGCTTGCTGGACAGCACCATGTATACGAAATATAGCTTGCTGCTTAATGTTTCGCATTGTCAAAGGTCTATAGTCTAGTAGAGTATCTAGATTTAAATCCAATTCTTTTTTGTTAATGACAACAGGTGGAGTTTCCTTTACAGCATTTAGTATTGTGACTGTGACATCATGAAGTTCTGCTCCATTAGAGGCTCTTTTTTCTTCTACAACCATACCTTCAATTTCAAGCACAGTTTCTGCCTGCATACCTCTGAGTTTTTCTATTTCATCTGGGTTTTCAATAATTGCTTGTGCCAAGCCCTTTCTATCTCGAATAACCAAAAAATTAATGGTACCAAGTTCTCTAAGCTGATAAAGCCATCCTTGTAGCTTTACTTTTTCCCCAATTTTGGAAGAAATATCTGAAGTTAGTGTACGTTCCATATTATAAAAATTTATATATTCCTGAGCGTAATCATACCACCAATTTGTATATCAGTAAAAATCTGATATTGAAAGAAATGCATTTCTAAATGACTCTTTAATACTTTCTTCTCTCTGAATCATGTTATTAGAATATATTGACCAAGTATCTTTTTCATTCAGATTTAGACTTTTTCCATGTTCTATCATCAAATCAATATGAGTTTCGCCGTTTTTCATTCGTAAAGCTATCAACAATACCGCCTTCTAATCCAATATAAAAATCACGAGCCATAGACATTTTTAATAATTCTTTAGCTCTATTATCTGCACCAATATATGCTTGTTCGTTAAAAGGTGTTGATGGGACATCAGATTCAACATTTTTTGTAATAATATCAAATTTATTAATTTTAAACCTATATATGAAATTTAATAATACAAATTCAATGGATTTTTTCTTTAATTCAATTGTTGTTCCAAGAATAAATTACATTTTGAAAATTTTATCCAGAAAATAATTTATTTAAATATATTTATTTTTTTATGCTTATTTTTGATAATTACGATTTGCATATTTTCAAGATTTTCAGTGATGATTTTAAAATATGCTCTCATTTCCTCATCTGTCATGTTTCTAATTTTATCTGTAAATTCATCAATACTCGTTATTACACCCCAGTCTTGAAAATTATCCAGTGTAAAACTTATAACATTACCAGCTTCGTCTTCCATTATTTGCTGTCATTTTACTGTTAAATCCTTAACAATCTCAACTTTTCTGGGATCGAAAACTAAATCTGGTGAGCTAAAAATATTTCTAGTCTCATCTAGAATTTTATCAACATTCTTTTCATCGCATATCATTTGGATGTCAAGCATATTACTAGGCATATTAAATTCATAATGAAGACTGTATATTAAACCCAATTGATTTCTAAGCCTGTCAAAAAGTATTCCTGTTGGATTATCAAATATCAAGTCTTGATGGCAAGATCTAATATGTCGAGTATCATAAGTTATCTGCATTGGAATTATAATATCCAATATTGTATGTTCATGAGCTAATTTACTTACTATTGGTAGTTTTTTAAATTTTTTAAATTTATTCTCTGGAAGATAATTTACTGGAATTGCTTCTTTAGATTCAATTTTTGATAAATAACAAGATATTTTTGATTTCAAAAAATCAATTGTGACATCACTACCAGCAACGCTTATTATGATTTGACTATTTTTTAAAATTCTAGCATATACTTTTTTAATAGTTCTACAACCGCTTTTTCGACATCTTCTTTCTTGCCTAACGGATCATATAAGTATAATGATCCTTTCTCCATTATTTTTTCCAAAACAATTTTTCTAAGTCTGTACATAGGTTCACCAGATCTTTGATCTATTTCTCGTAATACAATCTGCCTTTCTCTTTCTAAAATTTCTTCATCAAAAGCAGGAGAAAATGCAAATTCCATTAATAAGTCCAACATTTTTTCACTATCAGATTTATGACCAGATGCAATGAAATTTAAAAATAATCTACCAGTTGAAGCATTACGATCAATACTATTCTCAAATAAAAAATCTTGAAGTGAATAAAAATCCATATCTTTAGTTCTGGCAACAGTACAATGTTCTAATAAATGGGAAATTCCAGATTCA
>JBAXGO010000054.1:0-7427 GCA_037139335.1 bacterium | reverse complement strand
AATAGTTCTGGGTAAGGATTAGTAACAAGAGGGGGGCCGAAGGCGGGGTGTGTTCTGTATATTATTCTCCCCTTTTATAAAAGGGGATATGTCACGCTCAGCGTGACAGAGAGGTTATTGTCTTCATTCACCAATCCTCTCCTTCGAAAGGAGAGGTACTGAGCAAAGCGAGGCGGTGAGGTCAGTTCTGGGGTTTGCACCACCCCTTAATCCTTACTGACGTACAAAATATGAAATATAATAAAGACAAGATATAATGGATGTATTTAAAAAGTATAAACTATGGAGAAAGAAAATAGCCTTCCAGAGTATGATGCTTTTCAAAACTTATTTCCAAATATACCAAAACCAGTAGCTAAGAATTTAAATCTAATGATCCTTGGTATATTAAAAAGCCAAAGTGCTCACTTAGACGACATAGCTCAAGCGATCTCTTCTATAAATAATAAATCTTTGAATACAAATCTAGTTAGAATGTCTAGATTTATAAAATATACAAAATTTGAAGTTGAAGATAAAGTCTGGAGAGATAACATAAAAAATATACTATCTAGACTTGAAGATTATGGATATATAGAAAAAGATTTATTAATACCAATTAATGTAGATTTCACAAGTATAAAAAATAAATTCTTAATTTTAAGTGCAAGTATTCCATTTAAAGGAAGAGGAATACCAATATTTTTTACATTAAGAAAATATCCTAAGACGAAAGGACAATTTGATCAGATTAGAATGGAGACCTCATTTATTCAACAACTAGAGCATCTTTTACCAAAAAGATATAAATATGTAATAGTAGCAGACAGAGGTTTTGGAAATTCGAGATTTTTACAAACTTGTATAAGTAATGGGTTTCATTACGTCTTACGAATATCTTGTAGCAATATGGCAATAATAAAAGAAGGAGAAGAAACAAGAATAAAGAATTTAGAAAAATATAATACAGCTACAGAAATAGAGCTTCAGCATTCGAAAGTAAAGACTAGGATTCTAATGAGTTTTAAAGAAGGATTTACAGATGGTTGGTACATAATAACAGAACTAAAAGAGATAAAATTTACAGAGATAATAAGTTTTTATGGAAATAGATTTAAAATAGAAAAAATGTTTCAGGATGAAAAAGGAAGTGGCTTTGAGATCGAAGAATCTCGAATAACACAGTGTATACGGATGAAAAGGCTATTATTCTGTATCTATACAGCCCAGTCATGGATGATGTTATTGGGAGATTATATAAATGAGAATTTAGAAGAAGTAAAAAAAAATTATACGTTACTCATAGAAGAGCCATAAGTATTTTTCGATTGGTAAGCAGGGGTCTAAGAATATACTTTGAAAACATGTATATTTATCTGACAATGATCCTGTCAGGATATTCCATAGTAACAACAATTGTTTTTACTAATTCAATCTCATCTGGTTAATTTGTACGTCAGTAAGCCCCTTGATCCCCTCCTCGGAAAGGAGGGGAAAAACTCCGACAGTCATCCCTTTTTTTATTTTCCGACGAGATCCCTCTCCTCTTACGCTAAAGCTACAGAGGATTCGGGATTGTAGATGTTGCTAGTATTTAATAACTACAATTTAGTATCATTAATTATGGATTTCATCTTTTCATATCTATCCTGTAACGACCAAAATAATTTATCTTTATCAACTTCATTAATTAAAGTCTTAGCATTTTGAATTTTGATTTGAATTATCCCTCTAGAAACATCAGGTATTGCAACGAAGTTATAATCTTTCGAATAACTCAATGCTTCAAAATAATTTAACTCCGCATTCAAAAAATCTCTATTAGACTTTACATCATCACCTGTGAGATAAAAAATTATTTGTCCAAATGTTAGAGCATCCAATAAATTTTGTGCTTTGTCTTGGTTATACCTAGCATCTTCACCTACTTCGTTTATTGCTGATTTATCTAAATTATTAATAAATATCTCATTACCATCCGACAATAATATTGTATTAATTATAAGAAAGCATTGTGGTATAACAATAAAGAATACAAATATAATGGCAAATATTAGAATAAATCCGTATTTAATATAATCAATATATTTTCTTGCTATTCCTTTTTTTAACTTATTTTTTTCATCAGCTGTAGGGACGTCAGATTCACTCCGAAATGATCCAACATTTAGATTTTTAACGATTAATACTAAATCTTTTTCAAAATTTGAAGGATCAGATACCCCATCTAGGTATGGTGCTGGTTTATATGCATTTTCATAAATTGGGTCCGATAGGAAGGATTTTGCTCGCGACTTTACAAATTTGATATGAGAGACATGCGATGTAAATTGCATACACATATTTGCAAGCGCCATCTGGGTTAAGCCATCTTGTGGTGAAATTGTATAAACACCACCCTTATAATCAGATTTTATTAAGTTGTGAATGATATTACTAATTTCAGTTACTGAGACGGGATATATTTTTTCTAAGCCATCGTCATCAACTCGTATATAGTTATTTATAGCAGCATCACTCACCATACGATTAATAATTCCACTATTATTTCCCTCTATAGAAAAAACATCACCTAAACGAAGAACATAAGTTGGTGTTTTCCTATTATTTTCAAGACATAATTTTTCAATTAAATTTTGAATTGAAGGAAAGTCATAAGGCTGGTCTTTGTCTGTATATTTAGCATAAGTGAATTGTTTACTTGCTGTTAATGATGTCGTGACGAATACTTTTGCTTTATTATTATTTGCAATGTTAAAAATATCTGACAAAAATTTTGCATGATTAACCAAATCTGCAGCAGAAATAAGTTCATCTTGTTTATCATGATACAAAACAACAATAGTTTTTATTCCTGATAATTTGATACTTGAAAAAAGATCATGGTCAACCACCGAAACATGTTTCGGAAATTTTGATATTAAAATATTTGTGGTTTCACCCACGACTACAGTGTTTGATGTCAATCCGAATTTCTTCGATATTTCCAAACCTAGAGCGTTGACACCATTTACTATAACTACAGACGGTCTTTTATTGTACATGTTACGGGCAGTAAAAACATATAAATCATAATAACGTGAAATAACTATCTATGCAATTGGTATATTCTGAGGAGTTTGCAAAGTTTTTATTAGCATACTTTTTTTTATTCTCTCTAAGATTGATTTTTTCGATCACTTTTTTCAATTTTTTTTTAAATCTTCGAAAGTAATTAAATAAATGGTATCTGGAAGAGAGTAAATTCTACTACTAAATCATAATCATCATATTTTTCCTTATCCTGAGAAGATATTTGTGAAGAGCCCGAAGTTTTGTTTGCTAGTGATAAAGTAATATTTTTTGACAAATACCCTTCTTTTGATACTTCAATATTATGATCGATTCCATCAGCTTCAATTATACCATCGTTATTAAGTGTTCCATCAACAAAAATTTCCGATTTTTGTGTTAAAGAAATAACTCTAATTTTATTCTTATCACCAATTTTTTTTATAAAATATCTAACAATCCCCGATGAGGTTTCTGATGTAGGACCAAAATCCCATTGAACTGTCGTTTTTGTACCTTTTTCAAAGATTATATCATTTTCATATTTAACAGAATCATCATTTATCTTAATGATTTTTATCCTTCGTTTACCAGGGTCTATCTTAGTATAGAATAGTGATTTGTCTTTTGAAGAACTACCAATCTTGGAACCATCAACATAAATATCAGCATCACTATTAGTACTAACTTCCAAACCAGACATATTTACGTCATTACTTCCGCTTTTAATTGAATTAAAAAAAATAAATATGAAATAGCCCGAAACAATTATTATAAAAGATATAAAAATTATTAATTTTATGTTTTTAAATTGTAACGATTTTGATTGATGATTTTTCATTTATTTGTGAGTCAGATTCGAAATTATATGACGATGAAATCATAAGTATTATTCTATCACCATGTTGAATTAATTTTTTATTTTTTGCATCCTCAATTAATAATTTTTCTAGCTCATACATATTTTTTATATCTGTATAATTAGATCTAGAAATTCCTTTAATTCCTTTTACCATAGCCAATCTTCTGGCATAATAATCATAAGGAGTCATTGCGATGACAGTATTTTGAATATTATACGAAGATATTAACTTAGCACTGAAACCAGTTCTAGTGTCTACGATTATTTTCGCATCAGGCATTTTGAAAGATAAATTTGCAACTGATTGAGCAACAGCCATAGCTATTTCGGTGCCTTCATCTAGAACGGAACAATCTTGTACAGTTTTTTTCAAAAAATGGTCCTGACTATGATATAAATATCTTTCTGTTTCAAGTGCGACACTTTTCATGACCTTTACACATTCAACAGGATAATCACCAGTTGTAGATTCACCAGATAACATTACTGCATCGGCTCCATCATAAATTGCATTTGCTATATCACTAATTTCAGCTCTAGTTGGACGAGGATTTTTAATCATACTTTCCAGCATTTGAGTTGCAACAATGACAGGTTTCACTGCTTTATTACATTTTTTAATTATTTCCTTTTGAACATGAGGAACTTTGGCAAATGGTATTTCCACTGCTAAATCACCTCTTGCAACCATAATACCTTCAGAAGCTTCAATAATCTCATCAATATTTTGGACTCCAAAGCTATCTTCAATCTTTGAAATTACCTTTGTATGAGTACCTTTTAATAAATACTTAACAGCATCTACATCGGCTTTACATCTAACGAATGAAGCTGCAACGAAGTCCCATTTATCCTCGACTGCATATCTTATTTGTTCCATATCTCTTTCTGTAATCGGAGGATTATCTAGAAATATACCTGGTACATTTAGACTTTTTCCTTTAGGAATTTTATTTCCATAGATTACTTTCGCATAGATTTTTTTATTTTCTATTTTTTCTACTATTAAAGACGTATTTCCATCATCCACAAGCAAGTTAATACCAGGTCTCAAGCTTTTATATAAATCTGGAAAGGTAGACACATAAATATATTCGCTGTCATCATTACCAAACACTACTGTATCACCTGCTTTTACATCAAAATCTTTTTCAAATTTATTTAACCTGACTTCATGTCCTTTAATGTCAATCATCAATGCGATTTCATTTGATAATGAACGAACAACGCTTGCTATTTTTTTCATCTCGTCAACAGATGCAAAAGCTCCATTGACCCTAGCAACTGTCATTCCATTTTCAATTAGTTGTTTCATAACCTCAGGAATCCAGGAACTTGGTCCAATAGTACATACGATTTTAGTTTTTGGCAAAGGTAACATATAGAAAAAGAATTATTTTAAGGACTATGTATAATAAACAATGTAAAAAATTTAATCAACCTTTCTGTCAATTTTCTATATAAAGTATATTTAATACTTAACAACCTATTGTCATATATGTTTGCAAATTGTAAACTACTGAAAATTCTTTTTATATATTAATTTTATAATATGAAAGTTAAAATATGGGTAGATAGACCAAAATGTGCTACTTTTGCTTCATGCACAATCGCCGATGATCCTGTATTTTACCTAGACGATGAAGGTAAAGCTTTATTGGATGTAGAAAAAGTAAAAGTGCTCCCATCAATTAAATCTGTAGAACAACACGATGGCGAACAAGGTTATCCAGAATGGACCGTCGAATGTGATGATACCAAATGGATAGAAGATAATTTAACGGCAGGTGCAATGAGATGTCCTGTATTTGCAATCATTATTACAGATTTAGAGTCTGGAAAAGTAATTTTTCCACAGTAATTTTTTTCAATTAATAAAAGGCAGATTAATAGGCTGCCTTTAATTTATCAAATTAAATATGGAAAATAGAAGTGTTATTCTAGCAATTGTTGCTCCATCTGGAGCTGGCAAAAGCACACTAATAAATTATCTTTTAGATAATTATCCCGATATCTTTCAAAGATATCCTACAGTAACGAGCAGAACTATAAGACCAGGAGAGACACAAGGCAATCCTTATATTTTTGTTACTCAAGAAAAAATTGAACAAATGTTGTTGGATGGTGATTTTCTTGAATTTGAAAGAAAGCCATATAACAACTGTGTTTATGGAAAGACCAAATCAGTATTAAGCACATTAGATCCTAAAAAAATATTACTAACCGAAGAACAAATCGTACAAGTTAAAGATTTGAAAGAAAACCTTCCAAACTATGGTGTTTATTCAATATATATCCATATTCCTGACTTAGAAGTTATGAAACAGAGGTTAATTGCAAGAGGCGATGATCCAGAATCAATAGAAATTAGGATTAAAACCGCATATGAGGAAGAAGTAGAAAGCCGTCATCTTGCAGATTTCATAATACCAAGTGTCCAAGGTCATGTAGAAAAGTCAGCAGATATGGTTTTGGATATTTTAAAAAATACAATTGGTGTAAAAATATGATAGATACTCATTGTCATATCATTTCAAAATTTGGATATACGGATGTAGATTCCATCATAAAAAATGCTTATATGAATGGAGTTAATAAATTTATTTGCATCGGATGTGATTTTGAAGATATTGAACAAACATTAAATTTAAATATACTATACCCGGGTATAGTATATTCTGCGATTGGATTACATCCTGAAACAGTAAAAGAAGATTCTAATATTGAAGAATTATGGTTCAGTTTTTTAAATATATTTAACAATAACAAAGAAAATATTTTTGCCATTGGAGAATGTGGACTTGATTACCACTATTCAAATAGTGAAGAAATTCATAACAAACAAAAATTATTGTTCCGAAAACATATAGAATTATGCATTGAAGAAAATAAGCCATTAATCATACACACTCGTGATGCATGGGAAGATACTTTTTCTATTTTAAATGATTACAATTTAAAGAGTAAACTAACTAAACATCATATTATATCGAACGATAGTGCTGAAAAGGGTTTTCCAGAAATGGACATTGACTTGACATGTGGAATTGTTCATTCATTCACAGCAGGACCAGAAGAAGCGTTAAAATGTATTGAATTAGGTTTTAAACTTGGAATTAATGGTGTTATTACTTTTCAGACCAAAACAGCAGATCCAATACGAGAAGCTGTTTTAAATGTTGATTTAGAAAATATTGTTTTAGAAACGGATTCTCCATTTCTTTCACCAGAACCATATAGAGGAAAGGTTAACGAACCTGCAAGAATCAAAGACATCGCAAAATATATATTGAGGTTAAAGGGAAATTAAGGTGTGTTCATTTCCTCCAATGTATCCTGTATTAATTCCCCTCTAGCAAGAGGGGTGCCGAAGGCGGGGTGTGTTCAATATATTCTCCCCTTTTATGAAAGGGGAGATGTCACGCTCAGCGTGACAGAGGGGTTAGATGCCGCTCAGCGGCATGACAAATCAGAGGGAGGAAGGGGTTTGCACCACCCCTTGATCCCCTCCTCGGAAAGGAGGGGAAAAAAGACT
>JBAXGO010000053.1:0-7445 GCA_037139335.1 bacterium | reverse complement strand
CCATTCCATTTTGCAATATAATAGACTGTAACACCACCAATAATAGTAAAATTACCCCCAGCATATAAATTTCCATTCCATATAGTTAGCGCATTTACCGGACCATTCGCCCCTCCTCCTAATGCACTCCAAGAGGTTCCATTCCATTGAGCAATACGGTTTACACTAATACCACCAGCATTTACAAAACTTCCACCAACATATAAGACTCCATTCATTACAGCAAGGCTTATTACGACTCCATTCAGTGGAACACCAACAGCAGACCAAGTTGTACCATCCCACTTAGCAAGATAAGTACAATTCGTTATACATGTTCCTGCTGTAGTAAAATCACCACCTGCATATAAATTACCGTTATATACTTCTAAAACTCTAGCAACATTGTTTAATCCAGTACTTAACGCCGTCCAAGTACTACCATCCCATTTTGCGACATAACTACATCCTGAAACACAGGTTCCTATAGAAGTAAAATATCCTGCGGCATATAAAGCTCCTTTCCATGTAGTCAAAGCCACAACGGTTGATGAAGCACCACTTCCCAATGCACTAAAAGCTTTAGCAGTATTATCATTTACGACCCATTTAGCTTTTCCATCAGTTTTATCTAGAAAAAATTGATAATCGCCTTTGTCTACAATACCTTGATTATAATCTGCTGTATTATCAAAAGTTTTTGCAGGCTTAAACCAACCTTCGACTGTAAGCGCACTAGTTGGAGATATTGAAGAAGAAGATGTTACTGAAGCAAAGCTTGATGAGCCATCAAACCCTCGGCTATTGCCATAAACTCCATCATTTATCTTTGGTTTTGTTGTACTTCCGGTAGCACCATTAGTGCCTACAATATCACAATAATCATATGTACCACTATTACATGAATTGCTGTTTGCACTTTCATCCATCGGCCAGTACGACTGCAGTCCTGTATCTGTTGTGTTATACAAAGTTGTACTTTCACTATCAGAAATATTTGTCTCCAAACTAGTGCCAGAATCCGTAACAGATTTCCACTTTTCCCAATTTGTACCATCGCTTAGATCTGTAGAATCTGGTGTAGCAGTTGTTCCCGTTCTAGTTTCAAAACCAATATTAGTTGCACCATAATTTGTTATTATTTCATCAACAGTCAAAGCACGACTATAAAACCTCATACTGTCCAGCATGCCTTTGAAAAATCTTCCTGCATTAGTAGAGGATTGGCCTATTTTAAGATTTAAAGAATTTGAGGCTATCACCGAAAAAGTCCCTGTACAAGTACCATTAAGCACTCCATTAACATAAGCTGTTACTGTACTTCCTGATTTAGAAATAGCCACGTATTGCCATACATTTGGCGATAATGTTATTAGCGTTTCTGTATTACAAGCCCATGCCGTTCCATTTCCCCAAGAAAAATAATATTGATTAGAGTTCGCATTATTTTGTTCTAAAGTATAGCCTGCAGTTCCAGTACCATGCCTACTAAAAATAGTTGCGTATGAATTACTTTGAGTAGCTCCAGGATTCACCCAAAATTCGGTACTCATATCTCCTGTGAAATTTATTGATGAATTTGTCGTAACATTCACATAATCATCTACTCCATCAAACATAAGAGATCCATTATCCTTAGTATTATTAGATGTCCAGCCAGAGTAAGCTGCTACATCTTGACCTGAGGTATTGGCAAAGCCATAAAGAGTACCATTGCATGGTGCTCCACATGACCCAGAGGTCATCGTCATTGTAGTGCCTGAAGTCTCGTTCATAGGCCATTGTGCAACTTTGCTATTAGAATCCATTGGGGTATCAATACTACCCATTCTAACTCCTTTTTGTGTCCAATTTAGACTATTAAGACTAGAAGTGTCAGCCCCCAGATCCATAATTGGTGATGTATAAACGCTATAAGGTCTTCTCTGGGCATCGGCTTTTATTTCATCAGCAGATCTAGCATTATTTGAAATTTTCACTTCATCAATAGTGCCATTAAAATAATTACCACCTGCTGGACGATAACCGATATTTAATGGTAATGCAGTATATAGAGCTATATCACCAGAAAAATACTGAGAGGCTACCTCTTTTCCATTAATATAAAGCTTTGCATAATATTCATCATAAACACAGGCAACGTGGTACCAATTACCAGCAACAATTGATCCTGGAGGAGACCATATCATTCTATGATCAATTCCAGAAGTATAGATTCCTACAAAATTACAAAAAAGTGTACTGAAATGATTTGTTCCTCCACTACCATCATACTGCCACATATGAACCCCGAAGCGAATAGCATCTCCATATTCCACTATCGGTTGAGCAGCAGATCCACTAGGTTTTATCCATGCTTCGATACTTATTTGTTTGACTGTAGTTAATGAATTGGATTGCGCCACTGTTATTTTATCTGAGGTTCCATTAAAAGACCTTCCATTTCCATATATTCCTGATACTACTGTCGCTGCATTTGCGGCCGTTCCTGTATTTCCATTTGCTGAATCACCGACACTTGTTCCGCTAGCTTCATTCATATGCCATAATCCCATCGTATTTCGATCTACCAACATTTCATTACCAGCTGTTTGGACTTTTGGTCCATCTAGGCTTTCAGCTCTATTCAAACTACCTGTATCAAATGAGGCTTTGGTATTATGTACTATTGTAGGATCAATTTTTACTGGATATACTCTATCGTTTGATAAAAGCCAATTTAAACTTATTGTCACATAAAATTTGTATTCTCTATCATTTACTTTTTCTACATTATATTTAATATCTGTAGTTTTCTTCTTTGCGGCATCTTCTGCAACAGGTGGGAGAATATGAAATAAATATTTGTCTTTTTCATCAGTGAAGAAAAAAGTTCCTACTGGCAAATCGTCAAGTGCCTGGTTCAGTACATGCAATTTAATATTTTCGTCTAATTTCATATCGAAGACATATCTATTTTTCGGCACGTTGCATTTTACATTTCCGCTTTCATCTAGCAGAGATTTGACACATTCTTTTTGGAAGCTATCACTTTGGTTTATTACAATATTTTCTTTTATACCTTCGCCTTTTATTACTTGGTATTCTATGTCTGTATCAGGTGCAATACTTGGATTTACAATTTTATCTTGTTTGCTTTCTGCATCATTCTTTATTAATTTAGTGCTTGTCTTGATATCTCTATTAGCAGCTACAACTTTTGCAATATTTTTTTTAGCTAATTCTGTTTTTTCTTCTGGGATCTGTGATTTAACCACATCATAAATTGATTGTTCCAGATTTTCGTTGAATTCCGCAGAACTAAATTTCATTTCTACACTTTTTTCTGGAACACCAAAAACATAGTCTCCAATTTTATCAAAAACACTACTATCTTTTGCTTGGATAAAACCGCTTTTTTCAGCAGGTTTTGCAGCAAATACCACTCTTTGTTCTGTTGGATTAGTTTTATCCCCGAAGCCGACTGTAAAGTTGGGATTCGTATTTTCATAAAGAGTATTATTACTGTTATTTGAATATGAAATATCTGTGTTGTTTTCTATGCTTTTCCCTGAAGTTAGGAAAGGAATAAATGGTGTAACACAAAGATAGACTAACATAATAATAACTGTTGCCGCAGAAAAAGTTCTTACAAATACATTTTGTTTCTTCCAATAAAAATATGTCTTTCTAACATGCTTATTTTTTTTAGTTTTTGAAGCTAATTTTTGAACATATTTATTATTCTGTATTTTTAGAAATACAAACTTGGTATATTTGTAGTTTTTAATTTGTTTTAATAAATGCAAGATCCATAAATTAAATTCATTAAGATATTTCTCTAATTCTGAAATAATCTTGTTTTTATCTAGCAAATTTCTTTTTTTCTTTTTGAACTTGGTAGAAGCGACAATGTGCTCAACTTTTTTCTCTTTTTCTATGTTGATACTATTTTTTGATTGTATGTTTTTCTTTTTATCTAAAAGATTCATTACCACTTACTCAAATAATTTAGAAAATGCAGTCTCTAGACCACGGTATTAGCATTCTATAATTTAAGAATTAAAATATTCGAATACCAATATTATACAATAAATGATTTTTGCAATAATGACAACTATCTAATTTTACATGATAAATATTTAATCAAAGGAAAAAAGATGAAATTTAAACTTCCTCCTCTATAGGCTTGATATCTGCAACTGTGGAAAGATATTCACGAAATCTAAGCAATGCCGTATAACTGCACAATGCAAAAATCTGAACATCTTTTTTTATTTTCAAAAAACCTTCATCGTCTTTATATTCCAAAAATTCTTTAATAGTCTGTTCATATGTATCTGCAACGGCATAACCTATTTCTGCATATTTACACCTCAATGCTAAATCATAAGCTCTCTTACCTGCCACAACTACTTTTTTATAATCCCGCAATGCTTCATAATTACAGTCCCAAATCCAAGAAACATCCTTGCCATCAGCAGTATTATCGTTGAGTGCAAAAACAATATTTTTTTCTTTCACATCATTCACAGCACCTAGTGCTGAATTAAATCCAGTAGGATTTTTTACAAGAATTAAAGTGATGAAGTTATTCACACCTTTTTTTAACTTTATTTTTTCTCCTCTACCAAATGCTGCCGATACTTTGGAATAATCCTGACGAATTGAGGATAGTCCTAGATTTTCAATTACACCAAATGCAGCAACCGCATTAATTACATTATATAAACCCAAAAGTAAAAAATTATCTACAAATATTTTTTTATCCTTTGTGTTATTTAATAAACGAAAAGTTATCGAAGGTAAACTTTCTTTACTTTCTTCTTGTTTATAATCAACTACAGAATAATTAAGTTTGGGAGTTTGGAATTTACCATCCTTTGACTGATAAAGCCCCATATGACTGAAATAAATTTTGCTGTAAATTAGTTCAGATCTATCATCAGGAGATTTGGTACTATCCAGCACAGAATTTTCTTCATCTGTAGGTATATTAATATCATCAAGACCGTAATATTCAACTTTGCCTTTACAAACTCTGTTCATATAAACCACCCTAGGATCATTAGCGTTTAGCAAAACTAGGCTATCATCCTTCATATTCTCCAATCCCTTTTCTATAACTTCACGAGTATGATCCAGCTCACCATACGCATCCATTTGATCTCGAAATAAATTGGTGATAACGACAATATCTGGATTCAATAACTTCACGACCTTCTCCATGCTAGCCTCCTCCACTTCGAATATTCCAATCTTTGACTTAACTTTTCCAAATATATTTGTATCAAAAGCTAATGCAGTAAGTATGCCCCGAGTCATATTTGCGCCTGAAATATTAGATAATACCTTAACATTATTGTATTTAAGAATAGATCTAATAATTTTTGCTGTTGTAGTTTTTCCGTTAGTACCAGTTATGACAACAATTTTATCTAGTATTGAAGGCAATTTCGACAAAGATTTATAAAAATACTTCTCACCAATCAGTCCTGGAAGTGCAGTTCCCCTGCCCCTGCCTGTGGTCTGAGAAATAAATCGAACAAATTTCAAAACATTAGTTGTTAAAAATAGCATGTTATTTCAATTATCAAAACAAATAATACCACATTGGTATAACGTAACAAATCATTCTATATATAATGACAACATATAATTTTTTATAATATATCTCTTCTATATTATTTTATATTTTTATGACGCAATACGAAAGCATTGATTTAAACGGTTTATCAATAGAAGAAATAGATTTGATTATATCGAAAGGGAAACTTACGGCTAGAGAGATTACACAACTCGTAAAACTTAATAAGCTAACTGCTAACGAAGCTAGTAAGGCAGTTGGTAAACGTACCTTTGATAATCTTCACGATACAGACGAATCAAAAATTGCTCAAGGATTATTAGCATCAGTTACCCACATGAATGCAAAGCAAAAAAGACGTGGTCATAAACCATTTTAAAATTTCAAATTATTTACAAATAGAATAGATAAAATTCTTTTAATCATTTTTATCTATTTTTTCAATTTCTTTTTTCATATCTATCATTTTCAATTCACGGCCGAGCATGAGTTTATTTAGCTGTTCTAATTCCTGATTTCTTTTCTTCAATTCGTCTTCTGCATTTTTTCTTTCTGTAATATCTTCGATTGTACCTACAAATCCAGATTCCTCTCCTTTCTCATTAATAATGACTGAGGCTCTAACATTCGCCCAAATAACATTGTCATTTTTATGTTTAAATCTAATATCAATGTTGGCAATAGTTTTATTGTGAATTATACTTTGAAATTCTTTTGTTAATTTAAGTTTATCTTCTTCTAGAATTGAATTTTGCCATCCTTTCTCTTTGCACTCATCAGAAGTTAAATCAGAAATATAAAAATATTTTTCATTTGCATATGTACAATTACCATCTTTATCTGCAACGAAAACACCTAATGGAGAAGCATCATTTATTGCTTTAAACTTTTCTTCGCTTTGCAATAGATTCTTTGTGATATTTCGAGCTAATTCATTTACTCTTTTATTTGTAGAATTCATGCTGTATATCAAAAATATTAGTAGTAATAGAGATAAAGAATATGCGGAAAAAATAATAATTGTATTTATTCTTGATGAATTAAAATATTCTTTGACTAAGGGCAGAACCGTATCAATTTTAAGATAAGTTACAATCGTATTATTTTGATCCGATAATGGTTCATAAAAAGTATACACTCCACTTTCCATATTTATCACCTCATTACTATCTCCTATAGATTCTACAAGCGATATTTTTGAATCAAGTATAGAATTGATACTACTAAAGTATTCATCATCCAAGAATCTACCAACAAAATAATATCCACTCCTATCTCCTATTTTTTCTGTATCGTTGGTCGCCGTAATAACATTGCCAAATATTTCCATAACACCGCTCGGTGTTTGAATAAAAATCTCTGATACCGCAGAACTATTAAACATTTCATCCATTTGAGATTTAGGTATCGGAATTTCATTAGAATTATTTTTTTCTATATCAGAAAAGAATTTCGAATAGACCATTTTATTTTCTTGGTTATAGACCCACAAAGAATCGATAGTAAATTTTTGATTTATAGTGTCTAAATTATCGATTGCCCATTTTTTATCTTCTTTTTGCACAAATGCTACCATTTCATTCCATGAACTATAATCATTAACCAAATTTTTTAAAGGCAGATTTTTTAATTCAAAGATTCTATCAAAAGATTTTTTCTTGACAGTAGCCAAAGACTGGACAAGCTCAGTAGAATCTAATGAATTATCAAATTGGAAATATATAAGCCCAGATACTAATACTATTAGAAGCCCAGCAATAAATAATGTAACTTTATTTCTACCAAAAATATTATTCATTTTATAAATAATAAAAACTTTACTCATAATAACACAATCAATATAGCATCGTGAGTTCTATTCCTAATCCGAACACCTTAGAATTAAGGAAAAGGAGGAAGA
>JBAXGO010000052.1:0-7480 GCA_037139335.1 bacterium | reverse complement strand
GTAATAGAAAAAAATCCAGCCTATGGAATAAGACGAATAAAAAAAGCACTTGAAAATAAAGGAATAATTGTTGGTAGAGATGTATTAGGACACTTATTGAAAATATGGTCAATAAATTTAAAAAGAAAGATATCTAAGCATAAAAGAAGCTTATTACAGGAAATATTAATAAAACTAAAAGAAGATGTGAATTTGCTAAAGAAGGAGGAAATAAATGAACCCTTTGAATGTATAACAACAGATATAACAAAAATAGAATACAAGGGAGGTACAGCCTATTTGAATGTTCATAAGGATTATTATGGTCAAATGGTATATGGGCTGGGATTTGCAATCTCACATGAGAACTAGTTTAGTAACAGAATCCTTTAAAAGAGCAATAAACAAGATAAAAGGACTAAATGAAGGAAACCTTCCAAAAATGTTATGGCACTCAGATCAAGGCTCACAATACACTAGTTATGAGTATGTAAATGAGATATTAAAAGTAGGAAAGATATCTTATTCAACAAAAGGAACGCCAACAGATAATGGAGGCCAAGAATCTTTTTTTGGAAGATTGAAAGAAGAGACACTAAGTGAAATGCAGGAATGTGAAACATTAGAAGAATTAAAAAAACTTGTAAAAGAAAAACTCAATTATTATAATTACAAGAGATTACATACACGGATAAAATACCAGACACCAAGTGCGTTTACATTAATCTCCTTAAAAAACAAAATTTCGGTTTAGTTTATTCAGTACTTGACAGGGAGGGGTTTGCGAAAGGAGAGGCAGGGTGTGTTCATTTTCCCAATCCCAGTCCCCTCTATTAAGAGGGGTGCCAAAGGCGGGGTGTGTTCATTTTGCACCACCCCTTGATCCTTACTGACGTACAAATTAACCAGATGAGATTGAATTAGTAAAAACAATTGTTGTTACTATGGAATATCCTGACAGGATCATTGTCAGATAAATATACATGTTTTCAAAGTATATTCTTAGACCCCTGCTTACCAATCGAAAAATACTTATGGCTCTTCTATGAGTAACGGATAATTTTTTTTTTACTTTTGAGACTTACGAAAAAGAAAGAAACATTAGCAACATCAGTAGATATAAAGTCATTACACAACCAAGTACCATTAGGCCAACATATGGGCGAATTATTATATGAGAACGCTATCGAACAAGGATTCACGCCTTCTGATTTAAGAACGCACCCACTATCTGTATGTAATGCTTGTATACTTATAACGCCATTAAGATACAGTTCTTGTTCTAAAGAAAATTAACTTATCTTAATCAATGAACTAATTTTTCAATTCTCAACCGTTTTAAAAGTAAAAAATGTCGCCTTACTTTCTTTTGTTAAATTTGTAAATGTAGCTCCATGTTGTTGTAAATCTACTCCGTATAAAGTAGATTGATTACCGACATTTATTACAGATAAAAAATTTGTCGGTTTTTCGTCAGCAGTAAGCATCCATTGAAGATCATTTTGTGAGAATCTATTATCTAACAATTCTTCCAACGCAGTAAGTATTTGTTTAGTATATTGTGGATGGTGATGTTCAAAAGGAATAGTTGTTTCATAATAAGGTTCTGACATAATAGATTTATTAAATAGTGGATTATGTATAACATCCACAATTAATTCAAAAATAGATATATCCTATAAATACATTTTATTTTCAAACATTAAATTTCGTTTTTTATCAAATATTATATTTAATTAGTTCTTTACAATACTTTTTATGTATATACTTTTTTCGATAAATGTTTATAATGAAGTAAGTAATTTTTTCTAAATGAAAAATTTTAAATCATTAGGTCTTTATGTTTCTAACAATAAAAGAGCAACTTTTTTCTACACGTTTGCAGTTATAGTTTCGATTTTTCTCATATTTTACATAAATTACGGTGTTGTTATAGCAACAATTTTTTGGGCTATAGTAGCAGTATATTTTGCATTAAAAAAGATTGAAAACAGATGGCAAAAATATGTATGCGCATTTTTAATAATTTTACTTTGTTTACTATTGAATCTTGCCTGGGTTAGTTTCTTTGGTCAAAAAGATTCAAAAATTAGCAAACCAGTAACAGTGGACATATCTATGAAAACTACCACAACTACATCACCAAAAGTACTTGGTGCTGGAACAGGATATCCAACATATACCACCCCAACCGTCAGTCCATCATCAATTGCATTAACATCTGCAGTAAGCAGAACTACTTCTACAACAACAACAGGAGGAGGATCGTATATTCCATCAGTATTTATACCTAGCACAGCAACTGCAACACCACAACCAAACGCAACACCACAGCCAACTGCAACACCACAACCTGGAAGCACTTCCACACCAGCACCTACACCAACTCGATTTATATATCCAACCAATACGCCTACGCCATCAAGTTATATAAGTCCTACATTCCCTATCTTCACAGCAGTACCTACACCAACAGTAGTACCTAACATAGAAGATTTCTCATGTGTAGAAAAATCATGTTCAGCAATGAGATCCTGTGAAGAAGCTAAATACCAACACGAAGTATGTGGTTACGCATTATGCGTAAGGTCTGGCTGTAATTAATAAGGGGCAGTCAGAGGATTATATACCTTTAATCCAATAAATTCCAATACATTTAATTTTATACGAATTGTATTCTAGTCGTATCTTTCTTAGCTAGAAGTGTTCGTGGTACTAATCCAATTAAAGGTAGATAAATTTCTTTACCAATAAATGATTTACCTGCTAATTTCAATAATTCAGAATCAGATTTATTCGATTGATACCATTCACCGATAACAGAATG
Source organism: bacterium (assembly GCA_037139335.1). Lineage (GTDB taxonomy): Bacteria > Patescibacteriota > Dojkabacteria > JAOAGR01 > JBAXGO01 > JBAXGO01. Next base: position 4,674 of record JBAXGO010000052.1, on the reverse strand, counting down.
AATATTATTATCGCAAGCCAATAAATATAATATGCCTGCAGCGGCAATCTTTTTTGGTACCCAACCATTGTTGGTTACCGAGCTAATATCTTTTTCAACATCGAGTAAGTGTGGGCTAAACCGACAATCGAGAACACCTTCAACAACTGACATTTGAAAATATTCATCATTTTGTCCAATCAACTTAATTGAACTACTATTAGCTGAATAAGCTCTTACAACCTGTTGATGCATTATTTCTGGATTCCGATCAACCATGCCAGGAATAAATAATGATGCTGGAATTCCATTACTATCATTACCGACATATTGTACATTTCGATGAGATGTATAATATGCTTTACTTTTTAGCGATCCTGTATCTATAGTCACACCAGTCAATAATGCCATTTATGTTCAATTTATTAGCACGAATAATATCAGATTTTAATCTTATCCTATAATAATTATATATTGATTATTTAATCATTAATTTACAAGATTACTTGACTTAAAGTAAGATTTAAATATGACTCAGATTAAATAATCCCAACCCTGTATGATATCTATTATATATAGACATATATGTAGCCTATAGTGTATAATGCATAGTTATATTTTTTATACTTTTTTATGCCCTTTAGAATATTAGTTAATTTACATGGTCACTTATATCCTATAGCAGAGGATTTAGAAGAAATAGAGCAAACTTATACTACCGGTTTTTTTCCTAAACTTCCTGAGTATTCGGGACAAAACATAACAATCGTAGAATTAAAAAGAGATGGTAACCGTATTATTCAAGCTATTTTGAGAGCAGATTTTATGGGACCTAGTAATAGGATTGTAAATTTTTATCAAAGAAAAAGAAACGGATCACATGAAAGTTACAAAAATCCTGAAGGAAGCGTACCTATACCAGGCGGAAAGACTACTATAGTTGTAAAACAAGTCCCTAAGCCAGCAGAAAGAAATAGTAGGTACATATAATAATTAAAATCCTTCATACATTTTTCATATAAAGAGTGATAAAGTACTATGTATTTTTTTGACATTATATGAAAATATTAATTGTAGAAGACGAGAGTTCAATTCGCGAATTTGAAGCCGCATACTTGCAAAAAGCCGGCTACGAAACAGACGAGGCAGAAAATGGTGAAGACGCCATAGACATGTTTTATGACAATAAATATGACATGGTACTTCTCGACATAAATCTGCCACGAAAGGATGGAATTGAAGTCTGCAAAAGCATAAGACGAAAATCCAATCTTCCAATAATCATGGTAACAGCCAAAGTTGAAGAAATTGACGAACTTGTCGGCTTGGAAGTAGGCGCAGATGATTACATAAAAAAGCCATTCAGCCCAGCAATTCTTGTGGCAAGAGTAAATAATCTTCTCAGAAGAAATGGCGATGTAATATTGGAAAACAAAATAATGTCCATAGATCCAGAAAAAGTATTAGTAACAGTAAAAAATAAAGAAATAAATCTCACAACAACAGAATTTAATATCCTATATACTTTAGCCCGAACTCCTGGTAAAGTATTCTCTAGAAACCAAATATTGGACAAATCATATGACCTTCCATCAGATGTTTTTGACCGAACAGTTGATGCTCATATTAAAAATATTAGAAAAAAATTAAAGGTAGACGATTCTATTCCAGATATTATATTGACCGTAATTGGCAAAGGTTACAAATTTAATGAAATAAATTAATGTTCAAAAGTACTTCTACAAAAATTACTCTTAGTATTATATTGATCACTTTTTCTCTACTACTCTTTATCAGCCTTTTTTCATATATAAGAGTACAAGATGATTTCCAAACATTCAGACTCTTCGTCGTCAATAATCAAATGACAAAACAAAAAAATATAATCGTTGATGATAACCCGCCACCATACGTTGCATCAGAAATAAAAGAAAAAACAGATCAATTCAATGCACAACTTTCTGCAACAATAATAATTGCAGGAGTAATAGCGTCAATTCTATGCATCACAGCTGGAGTTATTCTTGGAAGGTTAATAACTAGACCTCTGAACCATCTACAAAACGGTATCAAATCACTAAAAAATAATAATTACAAATTTGATATAAAAAAAACAGGTGAAGAAGAATTTGACATAGTCATAGACGAATTCAACAGTCTTATTAAGCAACTAGACTATCAAGAAGAGCTCCGCAAAGATTTAATATCTGATGTATCACATGAGTTGAAAACACCTGTCACATCGCTTCTAGGTCAAATTCAAGCCATGAAAGATGGAGTCTTGCCTATTGATGATAAAAGATTGGACACGATATGTGGCGAAATATTGCGATTGAAAGATCTAGTGGACAAACTTAATGAATACACAAGCATAAGATCCCGCACCATGAAGATGACAACAGAACCAATAAGCGTAAAAGATGCTGCAGAATATGCGAGCAACTGCTTCCAAACTCAACTTACAGAAAAGAACATTCAAATAGAAATAAATGTTGCAGAAGACAAAACAGTAAATTCCAATAAAGAAATGCTGGAAAGAATTTTTTGTAATCTCATAGATAATGCTATCAAATATGCAGAGTGTAGCAAGATAACAATCTCAATGGAGAATAATTACATTTCTATTAAAGATAATGGCAAAGGTATCGACGAAGAACACATGAATAAAATTTTTGAACGTTTCTACAGAATAGATAAATCGCGAAATAGAGAAAATGGTGGTCTCGGACTAGGATTATCCTTAGTAAAAGAAATGATCGAATCACACGGCTGGAAAATCGAAGCCACATCTGTAAAAGGCGAAGGTGTAGAATTCAAAATAATTCTGCTCGACGAACCTGTATATAAAAAAGAAGAGAAAAAGGGGAAGAAGTGAAACACTAATAATTATAAATATTTTCTCTAATTTCAAATAACATTCATATCCGAAATGATATAATAAATAATTGAAATATAAAAATATGCCAGAAGTAGGAAACACCGCACCGGATTTTGAACTAACTTCAACAGACGGAATAAATATAAAATTATCAGATATGAAGGGGCGAAAAGTCATACTATATTTTTATCCTAAAGATAGTACGCCTGGCTGTACCAAAGAAGCTTGTGATTTGCGAGACAGCTTCAGTGAAATCAAGCAATACGCCGTATTATTAGGCATCAGTGCCGATAGTTTGGAATCTCATAAAAAGTTTACTGATAAACACAGCTTACCCTTTCCACTTTTGGCTGATACAGAACATATAGTTTCTGAGAACTATGGTGTATGGATGCAAAAGAGTATGTTTGGCAAAAAATACATGGGTATACAAAGATCTACTTTTCTAATCGACGAAAAAGGTATAATAACGAAAGTCTGGCCAAAAGTTAATGTGTTAACTCACGCTAAAGAAGTTTTAGAATCATTGAAATAATTTATGGATTTTTTATTTTTCTTAAGTTTATTAACGACAATTTTTACTGTCATATATTTAATTTTCAACGGAAAGACAAAGTATGTTGAGATTTTCAATACTTTTCCTGCAGTTTTGTATATTCTGTTGTTCCTATTATCATTAATATTTTCTCTAATTTTCAAAAATAATATATCTGCCCTTTTATTTTTGTTTAATATAATCATATTTTTGCCATTAATGGATATTTCTTTTCATAAAAGGGAAAAAAGAGAAGAGAAGACAGTAAAAATTTTAGGCTGGAATACTCTGCATTTCTATCCACCAAATAATCAGGAAATTGCTGATTTTATTAATATTAAAAATGCAGACATAATTTCATTACAAGAGATGTATAAAGAAGAAGTCGGTTTACATTCTTTATTTACAAGTCTAATTAATTTCAGAAAAGATGATAGAAAGTCATTAAATAATGATCATTTATTCTTAACAAATACCGATATAAAAAGGTTTTTTCCAAATTATAAATATATTTTAACTTCACAAGACAAAGCTATATTATCTAAATTTCCCATAGAATTTATCAGTGAAGAAAAGCTTTTCCATGGTTTCGGATACTTCATTGCCAAAATAAAATTTGAGAGTCAAGAGGTTTACTTCATCAACGCTCACATGCCATATAAATTTAATATGACTTTTGGTTATGAAGAAAAGAAGACGATTTTTGATAAACTATATACAGATATTGAAAATTTGAAGGGGAAAAAAATAATACTTGAAGGAGATTTCAATGCTGCCAAAAGTTCATATTTTATTCGAAAATTATTTTCGATATTAAAAGAAGGCTTAGAAGAAAACAAGACTGGATTTTTGCATACATGGCATAATGCATTTCCTATCTGGAGAATTGATTATTTTTTTCATAGCAAAAATATAAAATGTGTAAGAGCAGAAATATTTGATCCACAAAATTTTTCTGATCATAAAGGACTAATTACAGAGATAGTGATAGATTAGAAGTAATTGTAAAATTGCTTGTCGTGAAAATAAATTCATCCCCGCGGGAGGAAGAGGGGTGCCGTACTTGTCTCCTAAAAATCCCTCCCTCGGGAGGGTGTCAGCCGAAGCTTTAGCGTAGGATGACGGAAGGGGTTCGTGTAGGAACAGGCGGGGTGTGTTCATTTTCCCAATTCCAGTCCCCTTTATTAAGAGGGGTGCCGAAGGCGGGGTGTGTTCAGTATATTCTCCCCTTTTATAAAACTAATCCTTACCCAGAATTATTTAATAAATACTTAAATTCTAG
>JBAXGO010000051.1:0-7749 GCA_037139335.1 bacterium | reverse complement strand
TATGGCTGACCCTATTGCTAAATATTTAAAAATCCCCAGTAATGAGTGAGACACATTTTAGCTTAAGTAAATCAAATCCTCTAAAAGAATTTACATTTTTGACACCCAATAGTTGGTTTAAACTTATTCGAGCAACTATATTTAATCCAACAATTACAGGCCATGAGAAAGATTGGCCAACGCTACTTGCTAATTGTTATTTAGAAATTAAGCTATCATATATCGCTGACAAGGAAAGACAAAAGGAATGGTCTCAATATCGTCCATTTAAGTTGGCGTTTGATCTTTATCAACCCCAGCCTATTATTGAAATTAACAGACAAATTCAAACGGAGTTTATATCTATCAATAAAACAATAGATAACTACTACACAGACTTACGTGTACGGTTAGTTCAAAAGAATTCTGACAATTTTGAATTAGAACTGAGAATTGACTATGAAGAACACCAACTGAAAGAAAAATAATAACAAAAGCCCGAAGCCGGAGTTGGGCCGAAAGAAAAGTTAAAATTGAATGGCTGTATAATAATTAATTTATTTTGGCGATATACTAATCATTAATCTCATAAAGAAATGAAATCTAAAAAGAAAGAAACAAAATTTCGGAAAGTCAACAAGCCATACTTTATGAGCCTGGTGGCTGAAAGTGTATTAGATGAGAAAGAGAAACGTTTATTGGCTTTGATTAAAGGGGATAAACCCCTAAACAAGGAGGAGGAAATAATGCAACAACAAATAATAGCACTTAAAAACAGTGGATACGCTATTGATATTCCTAATTCAGTATAACCCAGCTATAGTATTCTCATTTATGATTGAAAATAGGGTTATTTTTACCAGGCATATTTTCTGAAAAATATTAGTATCAACCAAAACATTAAAACAATGGAAAATACTTACAAAACTGAATCAATATTCACTGACGATGAAGATATCGAATTCATTTATCAAGGTATAAGTTATTATAATTATAATAAAACCTCTTCAGTTACTGTGAAGTGGACTTTATCTAAAATTGATATGGAAGGCGATATAATGTATATAGCTGAAATTGATAAAATTATTGCTGATATTTTGATAGAAGATGAAAATATTTCACTTCATTTAAAACAAGGAAGTGATGGTTGGCGTAATTGGAAAATTAGCATAGTTGGATTTTCTACACCCGATGATTGGCAACCTGATCACCCACTCTCTATTATTTTTAATATGGATAAACGCACTATTGATGTGATATTTGGCAAGTAATAATGAATTCCTAAATCTTCCAGTTAGCTTAGTAAATAAACCAGCATCTAAATACAAGAGTAGTTATTTTAAATATTGGTTTTCTGATGTAAAGGAATAAATCATATCTGCTAGCTTTATGATTCTTTCAGGAGGAATAAGCCGGCGAAATCTTCTTCTTATTTTTTCATCATTATAAGTTAATAACTCTTTTAATATTTTATAGAATTGGTTAAATGTTTGATCCTTTATTTCTATTTCCGGCAAGTAATATTTCAATACACCTTCTTGAGCAAGTGCACTAATATTTTTTGAAATCAAATTAAATGTATTCGTATCCTTAATCCCAATACATTCAATAGCTTTTGCATAAGTTTCATTCCCTTTTAATCTAAATATATAATTGTAGAAATTGATAAAACTTTCTTTTTCCAATTCTAATTGATGAATTTTCTGCGTTCTGGAATTAGATATATTATTTATAGATTTTTTCTTTTCGGCTAAGGTTTTTACAATTTCCTCAGATTTTTTATTACTATTTAGAAGTATAAGTAAGTCAGCAAATTCTTTACCATCTAATTTATAAATAGGATTATCAAAGAAGGGCATAGCCTCCCTAAAATTTGTAAATTTTTTTAGACTTGGCAATTGAAATAAAATATCATTCTTTAAAGAGAAAATATTATGTATCCTATAACATCTGCCAAGAAATTCTCTTGATATATAGCTTTTTTGTAGAATATTCTCCTTCCCTTCTGATTTTCCATATACTTTACGATAAAGCTTATGGGGAGCAATATTATTTTGATCTACATATTGTTTTATCAAAGCGCCAATCTCCCACATTATAAGCATTTCGTCTTTTCCATCAAGCAAACTCTTTGACTGTTTATATTGATTATATAATGGGGCTATTTTTTTGATTAAATTATTCATAATCTGTATCAACTAAGGTCTGCTAAATTTTTACCTACTGCACCAATAAGCATTTCTTCAAATTTATATATAAAATCAACTACGCTGACAAACATCTTTTTATTATAATCTGGTTGCGTTTCTTTAGTAACAAATTTATCTTTATAGTGAACAGTAATTTCACCAGCAAGATAAGTGACCAGTCTTTGAGAAATAGTACTTTCTCCAGTCCTTTTTTTATCTACTCGCTTAATAAAATCTGGATGCTTTCTGAAAATTATTATTGTTCCACCAATTACGTTTGATCTTAAAGGCTCTTTTGTTTCGTCATCAATATCTGGATCTCTATCACTTATTTGGATATTAAAACCACTTTTTTTTCTCTCATCAGCTTTAATATCAGCATCTTCAAATGGATTACTATTTTCTTTAACTCCTACACCATCCTGCCCTTTTTTATTTGAATTTGCATCTTCGATTTCACTAATAGTATTTCCATATTCATCAACTTCAATTTCTTTTGGCCTAACAGGTTGGTTTTTTCCTGCTTCTTCATTTCCATGAATTTCTTTTCCTCTCATAAAATCAAGATTCTCACCTTCCCCATCATTTGAATTATCCAATTTTGCTGAAATATTATTCCCTGAAATAAGATCAGTTCTGTAATTCATACTATCAATTCGAGCTAATTTTGACAGTGCTTTATTTAATTCATCCTCTAACTCTTTGTAATGTTTTTCGTCAGACTTTTTATTTATGTCTTTTAAAAACTCAAGAATTAGTTCCTCTAACTCAATTAGCTTTTCAAATAATGCCTTAGAGTTTGGTGTATTTTTGAAATCAGTCCTTGCAATAGTAGGTTCAAGGAACCCACCCAAATCAACATAACCAGTTAAATTTGGATGATTCCAAATATCACCTTTATGGTTACTTTTAAACGATCTTAAATCTTTAACTTCTGCAATTCGTCTACCCTTAATAACAAATATTGGCTTTCTTTCAATTATTTTACCTTTTGTTATTTTGAGATACAGATGGATAGGTTGCTCAGGGCTGGATTCAAATAGTTGTGGATTCTTTTTACCTTGACTTGTGTTTAAAACATCTACTTTATTTTCATATACATCGCCTTCAAACTTGTTATAATCAAATGCTTTGCAAATATATTTTTTCCCTGAATGCTCAATAATTTCAATTTCTAAATTGGCTCTTCTGAGCATAAGCTCAAAATGCTTCTCAACTTCATTTTTAATTGCGTCTAAATCAATATTTTTCCACATTGATTTATTAAACTGAGAAAGCGTTATTGTTGTACCGCTTTTATTAGCATAAGGAACTATTTCAGGGTCTGGAAAAATTACATCATCCTGTTTGCTTGTTTTAAATTGGCTCGCGGAAATTGGTAAAAAATAGGCATTCCCATTTTCCTGTTTAGATATAATTTCTAGCTTATCGCAAGCAGCCATAAATGAATAAATTCCATATCCAAACTGACCATTAGTAATAAACTGGCCCCTTTTATCTGAATCTCCTATGCTTTCAACTACCTTATTGAAATTAATTATTCCAGTGCAATTATCAGAAATTACAACTTTCCCATTTTTTATAGTATCGCCCTCAATTTTCAAAGAAATTATTATCTTTTTCTTATAACTATTGGTATTATTATCGAAATATGCTTCAGCACTGTCTAATCCGTTGTCAATATATTCCATAAATATTCTGTTTGTATCATTGTACAAGCTCGCAATATTGGGAATTAGTCTAGGAGAAATGTGTAATGGAATAGGCATATTTTAAAAAGTTAAAAGTGATTTATTCGTTACCAGATCATTAAGTTCTTTATCTTATCTAAATGTTTCTCTTCATACAGTCAAAAATCATCATTTTACGTTGCTAGTTTTTGGCAATTTCCAAAAATCTACAGAAAGGGTTAGCCAACCTGATCTGAGCCGGGCTTTTACATTCCGCTTCAAATATTGCAGGACTCGCCAGTAATATAAAAACTCCTCTTGCCCTTGAAACCGCAACATTGAATCGATTAGGGCTATATAGAAATTCCATGCCCCTTGGTGCATCTTCCGGTGTTGAGGTAGCCATTGAAAATATTACTACAGGCGCTTCCTGCCCTTGAAATTTATCTACAGTGCCAATAGCAACATCTGGAATCCTTTCAATTAGATCATTTACTTGTGAATTGTAGGGGGTTATAATTTTTATTTCTTTTTTCGTTAAAAGAACCTTCATATTATTTTCATCTATCCAATAAACATCTCCTTTGCATAATTCATTAACAATGTGAATAATAGCATCTACTTCTTCCACAGAACTATTGGTATTTCCCTGATGAATAACGGACTCGTAAAATAACCCTGAACCGGCAAAGCGTGTATTTCCTTCCAGGTGTTGGTTTATTAATTTTGGAATGGGATTTAGTTTTCCTTCATAAAACAATTCGGAATCAAAAGCACAAATCTGGGGATGCATCCGGAATGTTTCTGATAGAAACAAACCTTGCTCCATAGAAATCGTTTTATTTCCACTAAGAATATGCTCTAAAGCAGAAACTTCGGTTCCTTCGGGATGTACTCCCTGCTGGGGTTGTTTCAGCTGTTGGGGGTCTCCGAGTAGAATAAGATTTTTAGCAGCATGAGAAATAGCTAAGGTATCGATCAAAGAAAGCTGGCCAGCTTCTTCTAAAAATAGATAATCCACCGATTCAAAGAATTCAGGCATACTCCACATAAATGAAGTTCCGGCAATTACATCATATTTATGAGCCGATGAAGCAACTCCCTTACTATCGGTTGATGTATTCCATGTTGTAGATTGGCTCATTTGACTAATCTTTTGTATGATTTTAATAGTTAAACCATCATTTTCAGCATCTCTTTTTATAGTTTCTAAAAGTGAAATGATTACCCTATGGCTTAGCGCAGTGATACCAATCTTCTTTTTATTTTTAACCAATGCTAAGATCATATGGCTGGCTGTATAGCTTTTGCCTGCACCAGGAGGTCCTTGAATAGGCAGTACACTATTATCCAACTTGGTTGCCCAATCGATTGCAGTATCCAAGTGATCCTTATATCGAATTACAGGACTCGTCGTTCTTGGATTGTTTTTTAATAATAATTCTCTGCCACAACTAAACACCGAATCAGTATTTAGTAATCCGTATAAATGAACCCAGGCCGCAAATAGTAGAATTGATGCTTCTTTGTATTGTGAGGAAAAATGTTCATGAAAATATACGGATTCGGGATGTTGGTTTAAAATTGATGGCCCCTTTTTTATCCATACTTTTCGTGTTGCAAAATCGATATCAAATAGCTGACCAACAGAAATCCCGTCTTTATCAATCAAATTTGAGCCTTTCTTAATGTCGCATTCCTGAACAGGTAAATTATAACAATAGACTACACTTTGTTTTTCTCTTTGAGTTTCACCAGTAAAACTTAATCCGGTTAAAGCCTTCTTTTCATCAAGTAGTTCATCTGCTGGTAAATCCAATAATCTAAAATACTCCCACCAGAAGGATTTAGATTCTCTGCGATACCAGTCAAGCATATGGGCCAATACATATTTTGCCTGTTGTATTTTATCCCTATTTTCAGGAGGCACTCCATTTAACAGTGCATCAAAAATTGGTTTTATTTTTTCCTGATGTTCCGTTATCTTTTCACTTGGATCTCCCGGTTTCAGTTCGGGTCTTGGAATATCTTCACCTGCATCAACCATAATCTGCCTTTCCCGTTCCAACCATTCATGTAAGCTTTTTGTAGAGATACAGTCATCTTGATTATAAAGTTGTATCACGTCACGCATTTCTTCAGTTGCAATATCCAACCGGTTCGTTTCCAGTAAAAATTCATAATCAGCCTTAAAACCAGATAAGGTTCTCAGGTCCATTTCTCGAATATAACCATGATACTTTTCAAGGTCTTTCAGCGAATATCTTTCAACACCGGCACGAAGGGAATGTTTAACGATTCCATAAAGGTCAATAAATGTCTCTGATCTTAAAAGCTGGTCCATCTCATTTTCCCTCGTGGCGTATTTACACATCAACCGCTTATAAGCAGAAGTTTCATACGCACCATAATGATAGATATGCATTTCGGGATGTTCATCCCTAATACCCATGGCTATATCTATAAATTGCTCAAAACCCAGTTTTTCCAACTCCTCTGTCTCAGCCCAGATAATCTCATATTGCCCCTGGTGGTACCAACCGAAAATATATTCCCTGCCAGATGGGTCTACCAACGGGTCTCCTTCCAGGTCCAGGTATATATCCCATTGCGAAGGAATAGGAAGCTTAAATAACCCCTCTCCACCAATTAGTGGAAGCATTTCATAAACTGGCCGATGCTCTACCCTGGATTGCAATTGTAAACGGGCTTGTTCCCTCAGTTTATTATAGGTTTCAGCAGATCCTTTTACAGGTACAAAGGGGATAGGTAAAGGAAGTTCTGCCATTTGTTGCAGTGTATTAACCTGATGACAGCGCACTTCTTTAATTTGTGCGGTACCCATACCTGCAATAAATCCTAAATGATCGTCTTCCCTTCTTTTTTTATTACAAACCTCCCACCAGTTACAAAGGTCACAGTGATTTACTGGCTCGGGATAGGTATCCGTGCTATTCGCTACTGCTGCTAGAAATCTTTTTTTTACGTGCCTTACATAAGCGATGTACTCATCTACACGATAGCTAACAGTACCATCCGGTTTTTTTACATGCATATTTTCCGGCACCTTTCCCTGTAATTCAGCAATCATCTGTGAGTACAAGGCAATTTGTAATATGGTTCCGGCTTTTGTTTCTGTAGCAAGTTTAGTATCCAGCACTTCATAAGACCAAGCACCCATATCGCTGGGTATTTCTACCCTCATTAAAAAATCAGCCCAACCCTGCCAGTTATCCAGTTCCAGGCGAGCCTGATAAATCACATCTGCACCAGCTTGCATACCATCTAACGTTCTTTGTCTGGCTTCGGGATCTTTGGAATCGATTTTTACTATATTTTTCCCTTCTGCCTCTAGTTCATTTAAAAAAGCCGCTTCAAAGGCAATTCCTTTTTGCTGAAGCATTTCTGTTACCCTGTTTTTATATACAGGTTTTTTCAAGTTGCCAAGGGCGGCTTCTTTATTTTGTGAAGAAAGGTGTTTGCAGTTAATATAATTAGAGAGGTCGGTTGCGGAAAAAATCAGAGTGTTATTTTCTTTTTTCATAGTAAGGGTATTTATCAATCGATATTGATGGGGGAATATCCTTACAATATACAAATATTTAGAACTTTATGCAAGGCCAAAGATTCATCAGATAAATAACGTATATAGAATTTTCCGGGTTTAAACTAGCATTCTTTATTAGATACTTGTGATATAGTAAATAAATTATTTTCATTTTGAACTTAGAATCAAAAATCCCAATCTTGGATAGTACTTTCTAGTAGGTTTTTGTTTTTTTGAAACTGAGTCTTTCGATGGGCATTCGCCCCCGAAGGATGGGGAAAGTTTTCCAAATAAACATTTTCGTTTAGTTGTTGGATATTTCGCTCAAACAGCCCCCTCAAGATCGCACTATACAGCCCCCTCA
>JBAXGO010000050.1:0-7807 GCA_037139335.1 bacterium | reverse complement strand
GTTGTCATCCTGAGCCTAAGTTGTCATCCTGAGCCTAAGTTGTCATCCTGAGCCTGTCGAAGGATGATGTCATTAAAAGAACCAAAACGATAATCACTAAGAGATTGTGATCCTGAGTACTTCGACAAGCATTGTTTTATCAGAATGTTATAATGCTTTATAAAAATATCTCCCTCATGTATACATATTACGTCTACATTCTTATTTGCTCAGATAATTCATATTATGTTGGTGTTACTAATAATATGGAGAGAAGAATTACACAACATCAATTAGGTCTTATAAAAGGATACACAAAAAGAAGAAGACCTTTGAAGCTTGTTTTTTCTCAAGAATATAAATATATACATGATGCAATTAATGCAGAAAAACGATTAAAAGGATGGAGAAGAGAAAAAAAAGAAGCTTTGATAAACGGTAATGAAGAGTTATTAATACAATTATCTAAAAGTTATTCCAACAGTCGCCCTTCGACAGGCTCAGGGTGACATTCCTTTCGACAGAGCCTGTACTGAGCTTGTCGAAGTGCTCAGGGTGACATTCCCTTCGACAGAGCCTGTACTGAGCTTGTCGAAGTGCTCAGGGTGACAAACTTATTTTTATTTCTACTTTACGCTATCCAGTGTAATTTTTTTGCTAAACTCTAATATATCTCTTTGTTCAGGCTTTATTAAGATATCTTTCCTAAAATATAATGGAAAGTATCCAACATTTGCATATTCATCTAGTGCTTTTATTACAGTTTCGTGTTCTATCGGCAACAATCTTTGCTGGTTCTCGTGAGCAATTTCTTTTAACACTTGTAAATTCTTAATAACTTCCTCTTGATTCAAGTTATGGAAAGGTAATTCAAAATCTATTTTTCCTATCTTAATTAATTTCCCAGTATCAAATTCTGCTTCCACATGATGTATATTCACTTCAGTCCAATCATTTTCCTCTGTCATTGATGAAAAAATAACTCGCGCAAGATGAACGTTTTCACCAATCATACCTTTGCCACCAAAGTTATATTCATCGCCAGTACCTATGGGGCCAGGATGCTGATTAATTATTTTACCCTTGTACTGATTAATAACCTCAACAGGCATAAGTTTCAAATATCCATTTAGAGAAACCATCGTAATTTCTTTTTCTTGTAAAAATTTAACAAGTTCTTTTCCGAAATTACATTTTTTAAACAAAGCAGAATTCATGACAACAGTTTCGACTCCTAAGAATTTAGCTTTTGCGATTCCACCAGCTTCGGTGGTACTAGATATAACTAAAGTAGGTTCAATTCCATTATTAACTTGTTGCAAATGTTTAATAATAGCCTCACAAGTTGAGCCTCCGCCGGAGATAAAAATTGCAAGATTTTCTTTATTTTTCATTCGCAAATTCAACAACTGGCTTTATTGTATTTCTATCGACTTTATCTAGGTTTTGTCCTTTCATTATCTTAACCATTATTTTTTCAAATAAATTAAGCCTATTATATTGAATTTTTCCAGGTATTTTGATGTATTGAATATTTTTTCTAATAAATGCGGGGATTTGCTCATATGTTTTTACAGCATCTTCAGTGAAGACTAAGCCAACAGCAACTAAATAGACTTTTTTATCTTTTAGCAAATTCCAATTTTCTATTAAGAATTTATCTGCTTTAATTACTCCCATGTATGTGGCAGAAACAATAATTATCTTATCATAAGCTTGAATTTCACTGATGTTAAAATCATCAATAGAGAAAATATCTGCCTCTACTTCTTCTTTAATCCACTCAGCATATTGTTTCGCAGTACCATACTTACTTTTATAAATTATTAAAGCACGCATAAAATTATTTAATATTTAACATACTACATTTGAATATTTGATATGTAAAGTGATACATCTTCATTATAATCTCATTTCTGCGAGGATATTATTTATAAAATTATAACTTCAGATAAGTGATAATTTTAACAGCATCAATAATGCTTATATTAAGCGCTTTCTTTGAGATGCTTAACGGCTCTTTTTAAAATAAAACCATCATTATTTCTACCGTAATGTGTATTTATTGATGATATTCTTACTTGACCAGTTACTACTTTGCCATTATGCATACTGGTGATCTTTAATGCGTTAATGCTTGGAAGAATTAATCCTGTTTTATTTATTGTACCTATTAAACATTTTGCAGCAAATGATTCTTGTTCTTCTAGTAATTTTTTATCACCAAAATTAAAAGGTTCTAGTAACTGTATTGCATTAAATTGATCAATTTTAAAAGGACTTGATCCAGAGTAATCGGATCTAAAGATTAAAAATCTATTAAATTCACAAGGATAATTAGGATAATCACTAGAAGTCAATATATCAGGAAGTCCTAGTGTTGCATGACCCGCTAGACTAATTTGTCCTTCATCATTAACAACTAAAACAAATCCAGGAACTCTATCGATAGGCAATAGTTTTACAACACTATCTTTTGCTATTTTTAGAAGTATTGGACTAATATCTGCATGGAGTCTAGGTCTTTCAACATGATTCGGGACATAAACTAAATTTGAATTAGAAGATTGTTCTGTAGGAACTGAATAAGTATCTCCTCCAACTATTACCACAAAGTTTCTTTTGGGTATAACATCGTTTCCGTAAACTAATTGTCCTGTAATTAGTACTTTTGGAGAGTTTATTGCTTCATTTATAAGTATACGTTCATCATTTTGAATGCATTTTTCTGTAATATGAGATGTGGCTTCATCCGTAATGGCTTTTTGGCTAATAAAATACTCTGCTAGATGATTTAATACTGTCATCAAAATTCCCCTTTAATACCATATTATATACCTTTATGCGAAAAGTTAAATCTTAATAGGTGTATTTGAATTATTTGCCGTATTTAATCTTAAGGAATTACATGGAATTAATTGGGGTAATGCATTATAAAAAGCCATTATTTTACCTTTTAATCTCGCTAATGATTTACATTGATCCTTAAGAATTATCTCTGGTAGACATAAATCTTGCCCACATAAGGGAGTAATAAAACCTAAATAAATGTAATGTAATGAGAATACCTTCATTACTTTGAATCCACCATTGTCTTTATAACCGTTAAAATATGCTTGAAAGTCCATGGATGGTGGTATCACATATTTCAATTGTAAAAATGTATATAATTCGTTATCTTTTAAACCTACACTAATATGTCTATTGCATCCTGATAATCCTGATTCTATTACATTATGAAAACTACCAAAACCATTAATACTCAAGTCCACAAGAGATTGTGTTACTTTTAATGCATCTTAGTGAAATGTTGTATCTCGAAAGTCTGGGGAGTTTACTAATCTTTCAAGCGGATTTGAAGCATTCATTATTAAGCGGGATTGATGTGATTTTTACATCTTTTGCTTATTATATCACTATTTTTTTAAAATACACTTATCTATTATTAAATGTAACGTAATACTGATATATTAATAGAAAAGCTTTTCGAAATGTTTAAAAATTATAGGCGTTTGGATGATAATAATTTAATAAATCTTTATGTTAATAATGCTGATGACAAGGCATTTACTGAGATATACACTAGATATGTGTCATATGTTTATAGCTATGTTTATACAAGAGTTGGAAATACGGCATGGACAGAAGATATTGTAGGCGAAACATTTATTAGTCTAATTGAACTTTCTAAAAAATATAATAACTCGTGCAAATTAAGTAGTTTCATAATTGGTATATCTTTAAATAAAATTAAGCAGTACAGAGAAAAGAACAATAATTCAAAATTTATAGATATTGACGAAGAATTATATATTCAAAATGAAGAATATGAAGTTGAATTTTCTAAAACCAAATCTGAAATAGTTATGAATATACTTGATAAATTACCAGAAAATTATAAACAAATACTTATAGAAAGATTTATAAACAATTTAACTATGAAAGAAGCAGCCGAAAAGCTTGGTATTTCAGAAGAAAATGTGAGAGTTCTTCAACATAGAGCTTTGAAAAAAGCAGCAATATTAGGAGGTGACTTATTATGAAAAATAAAAACGAAAACAAATTAATACAATATTTAAGGAGTGAATCAGTAGATGCTCATCCATCAGATATTTATGTAAAAAATTTAAAATCCAAATTAGAAAGTGAATTACATATAAAAAACAAAAAAATGAATTTAATATTTAAAATAACAAATAAAGTAATCAAACAAAAATTACTATTAGTCGGTATAGCATCAATATTTCTTGTATTAGTAGCAGTAGCATCAGTAATAATAATTAATGTTAAAAAAACTCAATTACTAAGTCCAGAAGTTCAGCAATTGAAAGATCAAGCATATGCTCGATTTGCAGAAATTAATCATGGCTTAACATATGAAGAAATACAAGCCATATATACAGCCCAAAATAATGGAGAAAAAATTAACATTGATGAAAAACTTAAAGTTAATAAATCCGAAGTTCAATATGTAGAATCAGAAGTTTATTATGATAAAGAAAATGCTCAAAAATATGGTAATCAATTATCATTTAATTTGATGCCTTTTACTTATGATAACCCTATATTTATAAAAAATAAGCCTATTAAAATACAAATGTGGTATTCGCCTGTATTTACAAAATATGTTGTTACACAAGATAACAAGGTCATAAATTTTGGTGTTAGAACCGATAATTATCAAATAACATATTTAGGTGGTAAATATGCAATTAAAGAAAACTTTTTCTCATCAAAACAATTTTCGTCAAATTCATATAGCGACGATGAGATGAATTTTTTAACTAGCGTCATAACAAATGCATCAAATTATAAATACATTGGCAAAGACAATATTAATGGGGCTAATGTCAATATTTATGAATCTAGTTCTGATGTTACAAGCACTCATAAAGAAATTATTAGATATTACATAAACATGGATAAGACTTCTTTGGAAAAAGAAGAGGTCTATTTCAATGATAAGCTAGTACAAGTGATGAATGTAACCTTCAAAAGTAATTCAAATAATCTTGATACATTATTGCAAAATAGTGAAAAAGAAATTAATGGTATCGAAATAAAAACAGTGCAAGAACCTGATTATGAATCAGCAATGAGTAATAACGACAAACAACTTCAAGATTATGTAAAGAATCATAAATTATTTTATTTAGTTAATGCAAAAGGGGCATTAACAACAGTGATGGACGCAGAATCTATAAACAATATTAATATATATAATACAAAAGATTTTAATCCTGATTATAAAATAGATGACGCATCACTATATAAGGATTATGCTTATTATTATCAGAATAATGGAAATATTGATTATACAATATCAAAAAACGAATCATATTTTGCGGATGCAAATGAATTTGATTTCGAAACATCAACAATTACAATATCTATAGATGGTAAACCAACTGATGTAAAATTTTTAAAACAAATAAGAAAACTAAATTCATCTGATTATTATTATACAATTTCATTCAAATCATTAGATAGATGGTACAAAATAAATATATATAATAGCGATTCAAATACATTCAATAATGAATTAAAAGACTATAGTATTAAAAGCTTGAGTGTAGAAGACGCAATTAAAATGGATAAACAAAGAGTTGTTGACCAAAATTCAATGCCAAATACTAAGTTAAAAAAGCTTTCTGAAATTAATAACAATATAAGATTGCTGCCGGGAAATTTGATGGATACTAATTCGATGTTTGCAATATCTGTATTAACAGCTGAAACAAAAACTTCTGAATATAGTTGTAATAATGTATATGATCAAGTTTATAATTCTACTGATTGTTTAATTGAAATGTACTCTGGTTATAAAATTCAATTTTATAAAAGCTGTAGCAATGCTTGTACGAATCAAAGACCGGAAGAACAAATACATATGGAATATACTGTCCTACAGGTTAATTCAGATTCAATAAAGAAATATACTGATAAATTAGCACCAAATCATTATGTTAAGGGCGTTGGTAATTTGACAATAATAATTACAGGAAATATTAGTGCTGATGAGATGAAAACGGTAGCTGAAGGTTCAGCATTAGATAAAGGATTGAATGAATTAATTGATCAAACCAAAGATCAATTCAAGAATCAACACATAGGAGGGTAACTTGGTTATTATCCCCCTCATTATCATGGAGGGGATAAAGTGTGGGAAACTGACCTCACCGCCTCGCTATGCCCAATCCTTTCGAACGAGAGGATTGGGCAATAAACACAATAACCTCTCTGTCCTAACGGACTTCTCTCCTTATGTATAAGGAGAGAATATGGAAACGAAGCAAACCCCAACCTCCCGTAGTGAGGAATTTCGAAAAACAAGTTCAGCTCTCCTAGTGCATAAGGAAAGAATAATATGCATTCACAATACACAAATGAAATATTAATTATATAATAATCTTATAGCTTTGCGCTTTTAATTAAAAATTTTATCTGTTCAAAGCTATCTTTGGTTTTTTCATCTGAAATCTTATCTATATGATTAGAAAGATCGTCTATGAAATTACCATCTTTATGAATTTTTCCAGTAATGACTTCTATCGTTTTTAAATTAGCTAGCTTGAAAAAGGCTTCAATGCGATATAATTCTTCTCTTTCCAAAATCATTTTTTTCAAAGTATATATATTTTCTATTTCTTTAGGATTCAATTTGAAATTGTCAGAAAAGTAATTAATTTCCTTAGTAATTTCTTTTATTAAATCTTCAATAATTTGATAATTTGATAATCCAAATATATTGCTTTCATTGAGGCCATATTTATTAGTATCTATATCATACAGTTCAATATTCTCTTCCATTAAAACTTTAATATTGTTTGTAATATCTAATAAACCTAATAATTCTCGATCCTTTAGATTAGATAAATATTCAGAATCTTTGTCCTTTCCTGCAGTAATTAATACTTTACTCAACGTTTCAATTAAACTTTGAATGTTACGAGGCTTTTTTATTTTATATACCAATTTTGATAGATATGATGAAGAAAATTCATATAATCTTTGTTTAAATTCATCATCATAAGATGAAAAAACATGTAAATTTGATATTTCATGAATGTTTTTATGGTGTTTCTGTTTCTTTTTTATTTTATTACCATTATTCTCAATATATTCTTCAAATCTTTTTAAATGATTTACTATATTTTCTTTATCACTATTAATGATTTCTCGTAAATGATTTTCCACATCTGCAAGATGTTCTTTGCTGAAATTATGATTAATTTTTAATTCAAAATCATAAATTTTATTTATAATTTTCTTTGCGTATTTTGTTTTTTTAAAAATAACACCATCATATGATTCTGGTATCCTTTCTAACTTTTCTAAATTACAAATAATATCATTATATTTCCCAGTAAAAAAAGTTTTAATATACTTAATTCTGCTATCTTCAGATAATCCATTATCAATTTTATCTTTGTATTGAAAATTTATCCTTTCAGCTGAGCTTTTTAATGTATTAGTTAATAGTGAAACAAAATGTTGAGCATATTCTTCCAATTCACTGATACTATACTTTTTCAAATTATTTAATTTTTCCTGATTTGTCTTAGGTGAATTATTAATACTTTTTATTAAATATTTAATGTCATTTTCGCCGATTTTCGAAATTAAATCTAATTCATTAATTAATTCAAATAATTTGCTTAATGAAGGAATATTTTCGAATAATATTTTATCGAAGTCTGTGGGAAAAGATTTAAGTTCGTTTATTAATTTAATATTATTCTTATAAAGATCTATAAACTCAAAACATTTAAAAATACATAATCTGAAATTAGTAGAATCAATAATTCTAAATAATATATTTACAACA
>JBAXGO010000049.1:0-7836 GCA_037139335.1 bacterium | reverse complement strand
ATGTCTTCTCTGGTGTTGTATAAGGCCATGCTGGCACGGCAAGTGGCGATTTGACCCATCTTTTTCATCAAAGGCTGGGCACAGTGGTGACCAGTTCTGATAGCAATTCCTTTTTGATCGAGAATTGTGCCTACATCGTGTGAATGAACACCTTTTACGTTAAAAGTTATTATTGGTAATGTGTTTTCACCCTCTGCATGATATATTTCTACGAAATCCAATTCTGATAATTTTTGAATTGCGTAATTGGTTAAATCTTTTTCGTGATTCCTTACCTCTTCTTTATTTAAAGAAACTAAGTAATCTATGGCTGTACCCATGGCTATTATATCCGCAATATTGGGAGTCCCAGCCTCAAATTTATATGGTAGATCGTTCCATGTTGCATAATCTTCAAAAACTTCTTTTATCATGTCCCCTCCTCCAAGCATTGGTTCCATTTTTTCCAGTAAAACTTTTTTTCCATACAAAACGCCCACACCTGTTGGGCCATATATTTTGTGTGAGCTGAAAGTTATGAAATCTACGTCTTGTAGATCATCTTTTAAATTTACTAAGTAGTGAGACGTTGTTTGGCCTGCATCGGCTATAACAACAGCACCTTTTTCATGAGCTACATTAGTTATTTTTGAAAAATCTATAATTTCTCCTGTTACATTGGATCCTTGTGATAATGAAACTATCTTTGTTTTATCGCTTAACAAAGAATAATAATCATCATAGTCAAAATTGAAACCTTTTAGTTTCACAAACTTAAGTACTGCACCTGTCTTTTTTGCTACTGTTTGCCAAGGCACTATGTTGCTGTGATGTTCAGCAGAAGATAATATTACTTCGTCACCTGCCTGTAAATTTGCTAATCCATATGAATAAGCAACTAAATTGAGGCTTTCGGTGTCATTCTTTGTGAAGATAATTTCTTCTACGAAGTCAGCTTTTATAAAATCCTTAACTTTTTGTCTTGCTGATTCATATTTTTCAGTTGCTTCTTGAGAAAGTGTATGAACACCTCTATGAATGTTTGAATTGTAATTTGTATAGTAATCAACCAATGAATTTATTACGGACAGTGGCTTTTGTGTCGTTGCCGCATTATCCAAATAAACCAATGGATGGCCATTAACCATTCTGTTTAGAATAGGAAAATCAGATTTAATAATGTTAATATCAAGCATGTTTACTCATAGATAGTGAATTATCTCTTTTTTTTATACATGATGCAAGGGAATGTTTGTCAGGATATTAATCCATCCTCACCATTAGTTCATAATCTAGACATCCGATTCTGTTGGCTATGTCGCAATATCTTATCCCTTCAATATCATCTGTGTAAGTAGCGTAATCTCCTTCTCTTACTTCGATACCAGTTACATCGATTATTGTTATATTCATGGCCACTCTGCCGACGACTTTGCATAATTTCCCTTTGACGGCGAAGAAACCATTGTTGCTTATCCTTCTGTCACACCCATCGTTATAACCGAAACATACAATGGCAATTTTAATATCTTTTATAGCTTGAAAAGTAGCTCCATATCCAATGAAATCTCCTGCTTTTACATATTTAACTTGAAGTATTTCTGCTTCTATTTTAATTACCTGTTTGTATTTAGATAAATTATCCACTCCTCCATATAATGCCCTTCCGATCCTTACTAGATCGTGCATGCTATGAGTCTTTTTCGTGTATGAATCTGAATTACATAAATATGTTTTAATATTGGGATAATATTTTTTTACAATACTAATTATTGTATTAAAATTTGCAATTTGTTTTATAGATATTTCAGAATTTTCGTTTGCTCCATCTGCGAGGTGGGTACAAACCCCCTCTAGTTTTAGATTATTTTTAATTGCTGTTAAAATAAATTGATCAATATCGTCTATTCCATACCAGTTGAAGCCTGTTTCAAAAAACGCATGAAATCTAATATTATTCTTATTAATATTGATTATTTTGTCGATATCGCTTGTTTTGTTTAAACAAATAACGATATTGTTACGGAAAATGCTATTTGAATTAATTCTGGTCCACTCAGATTTTGTTAAACCATCGAGAATATACAGTGTGCAATTAGTGACTATTTTATCAATTTTAATAACTTCTTCTAAATCATAAAGACCAAAATTATATTGCTTGTTTTCTAATAAAACAGGAAGAATATCTTTTACTCCCTGTCCATATGCATTTGATTTTATCATCCATATAATTTCTTTATCCTTAGCCTCCGCAACGATAGTTTTTATATTATGGATAAGATTTTCTTTTAATAATGTCTTTTTTATTCTCGACATAAAAAATTATGGAATTGTCAAAAAACCTTTGGTTATCATATCTTCACCAATTGTTCTTTTTAAACCCCTTGATGATAAGAAATATAAGTCTTGATTGCTAATTCTTTTAATAACTACAGCATGTTTGGCTGTTACAAATTTATTATCAATTTTTAACTCGGGCACTACTGTTGCTCTAGCCTTATCTCCCAAAATTATTACTTTTGCTTCGAAGTATGCGTTGCTATTATCTGCTTCTTCACTTATTTTAATCTCACCCGATATGTTTAAATGCGCACTATCTTTCAAAACAGCTCTTAATATAACCTTTGATGTTGTTGCTTTTCCTTTGTGCAAAATACTTATGTCTAGAGAAGAATTATTGTCTTCTTCCATTAAAAAGCACCCAGTAATTTCTAGGTTATCATGATAATTAGTTAATTCTTCCCCTACGCTTTCACTGAATATTTGGTTGTTTCTGTAATCAAAATTTATATTATTCATGAAAGTATTGTACCTCAAAGGCAAATATTTAGAAATGAATGCTTTGATATTATGATTAATATGTAAAATAGCGTATAATAAGCGCATAAATAGTGATAAATGAAGAACAAAAATAGAAAACCTTCTGTAAAAAAACTTCTAAAGGATGCAGAAACTAAGGCATATAAAAAATTTGGTCAAAACTTCTTGGTCGACAAAGAACATGTCGAGTTTATGATTGGTGGATTGGATTTGCACGAAGGAGATTTCGTTATTGAAATAGGTCCTGGTATGGGAGCATTAACAGAAAAATTAATTGCAAGAGAAGAACTTCAACGAGAAAATGGCAAAATTAATTATTTAGCACTGGAAATTGACACAGAGAAAGTTATCTTTTTAAAAGAAAATATAGAAAATATAGATATTTTAAACATATCTGTATTGGAATTTAATGTAGACGAATACATGGAAAAACACGGTATTGAATCATATAAAATTATAGGTTCTCTACCCTTTAATATTTCAAAAAAAATAATTCAAATCTTCAGTGAATGTCGAAAAAGACCTGAAAGAGCTGTTTTTATGGTGCAAAAAGAAGTCGGTCAGGATTATGCCCCAGATCTTAAACATGGGCTTACATTTCTTTCCGTATATCTTACTCAGTATTGGAATGTTTTGAAAACTGGTGTGGTGCGTGCGGAATGTTTCTTTCCTGTCCCAAAAGTAGACGGCATGAATCTTGTTCTACAGCCAAAATTTGATCCAGATTATAAAATCGTAAAATTTGCCAAGCGAGCTTTCCTCTCCCCTAGGAAGAAATTAGGTAATATCCTAAACTTGGATAAAGAAAATCAATACTATAATAAAAGGCCTCATGAGTTGAAGATAGAGGATTTATATTCGCTTTATAAAGATATAAACAGTCAATAAATAAAATAGCGAAAAAGATTTGTTGACCTTAGTGCAGATTTGAAGTACAATAATACAGATAAAGAAAAACATTTTTTTAAAAGTGTTAAGAATAGTTTATGCGAATTGAGGCTTCCGAAAGGAAGTTTTTTGTTTCATTTAAATGTTAATAAAAAAAACATGGCTAACACAAGTGATTTTATACCGGTAATATACCAGATTGGAGAAGAGCGAGGCTTAGATAGAGATGTTGTAATTGAAATTGCCAAAAACGCGATTGTTACAGCATATAAAAAGGATAATCCAGAATCGGCTGAATCATTGAAAATAGAGATTGATTCTTCCAATAACAGTTTTACTGTTTTGGCAGATAAGAAAGTTGTTGAAGAAATCACAGATCCTTCAACTCAAATTTCTCTTGAACAGGCAAAAAAGTTTAATAAAAGATTGAAAGAAGGAGATCATCTAGAAATTGATGTTACTCCAGAATCTTTTGGTCGTATTGCTTCACAAGCTGCGAAACAAAGAATAATGCAGGACATCCAAAATGCAGAAAGGGATGCCATGATTTCTAAGTTTAGCGATAAAGTTGGAACTATTGTTACTGGTATTGTGCAGAAATTCTCAGGTGGAGACTTGATGGTTGAGATAGATAAGGCGTTTGCTGTCTTCCCTCCTTCAGAACAAGTGAGAGCAGAATCCTATAGACCTGCAGCAAGAATGAGATTTTTATTAAAGCAAATAAATAGTAAATTAGGTCAAAAAGCTGTTGTGGTTTCAAGATCTGATCCAGATTTTTTAATACAATTATTTCATCTTGAAGTCCCAGAAATTGAATCAGGTACTGTTGTTGTTAAAGCAATTGCTCGTGAAGTTGGTGTCAGATCCAAGGTTGCTGTCTACACTTCTCACGACAAAGTAGATCCTCAAGGAGCTTGTATTGGTCCAAAGGGAGCTAGAATAAATGTAATTTCTGATGAAATTAATCCAGAAAAAGTAGATGTTATCTTGTGGAATCCAGATTTAGCTACATTTATTAAAAATGCGCTAAGTCCTGCTAAGGTAGAAAAAGTCGATTTAGATGTAGAAAATAACAAGGCTACTGTTTGGGTTCAGAAAGAATCTCTTTCATTAGCTATCGGCAAAGAAGGTCAAAATGCAAGACTAGCAAATAAACTTACCGGTGTAGATATAGATATTCGGGCTGTTGAAGCTGTAGCTTCTCCACTAGGAGAAGAAATTGTTGAAGAGTAATTTTTAAAGGAGGTGGGGAAACTCACCTCTTTCTATAAATGGATAATAAGCAAATATTAACAAAACATATTCCTGTACGTACGTGCATAGCAACTGGAAATAAATTTCCAAAAAAGGAATTATTACGCGTTGTGTCCAAAGATGATTCCCCTATTGAATATGATCCTACAGGGAAAAAACAAGGCCGCGGAGCAAATATATCCATGACGAAACAAGCTTTGGAATTAGCGATTAAGAAAAGATCTTTTGAAAGATCCTTTAAAAGAAAAATTACAAACGAAGAAATACAGTATTTGAGAGATAATTTCGACGAAGCTGTTGAAGAAAAACTATTTCGTGGATCTCCAAATAAAAAGGTTGTGGTAAGAATAAAAAAGGAAGATTTACAGAGTTAACAATTACTATTATCGGGCTTCTCAACTTGTATTATTCTCTCCTTTTATAAAAGGAGATGTGTCCGTTAGGACAGAGAGGTTAGATTCCTGCTTTCGCAGGTATGACAGATTATCGGGAGGAAGAGGGGTGCCGTACTTGTCTCCTAAAAATCCCTCCCCGCGAGTGGAGCCTGTTTTGTTTTCATATTCTCTCCTTATACATAAGGAGAGATGTCCGTTATGACAGAGAGGTTATAAAATTCCCCTCTGTGAAGAGGGGTGCCGAAGGCGGGGTGTGTTCATTCCATTCATTGTTTTTAAATTTTCCTACAGTCGCCCTCTACTTATGCTTAATTTATCCTAAGGAGCTTAAGTGAAGTGAGAGCTTCGACATACAAGTTCGACAAAGACTGTACTGAGAATGTCTAAGTACTCATGATGACAAGTTCGTCGTACTGGATACTGCTCTTAGCAGGATCCAGCTTCTATAATTATTAATTTATAATTATACTTTCAAAAATAGGATTAATTTATATTCTTTGTTATTTGTTTCTTATAAAACAAAAATCTTCCGCAATATATTTGTGAAAAAATGACTATTACACTATAATAAGCATCGCTGGAGGGGTACCCAAGTGGTTGAAGGGGAGGGTTTGCTAAACCCTTAGGGTTCGCAAGGGCCGCGAGAGTTCGAATCTCTCTCCCTCCGCCATGCTTTGTTAAAACTTTTTTCAAATATTTTTGCATTATTATTAGATTTATTGATAAGGACTTAGTTTTCAAACTTTTATATCTATTTATCTCTCAACTAAATAATATATATTTGCTTTACTCTCTTCTCAGAGGTATAATATGAAGCTTTAAAAAGTCAAAAAACGGCTTCTAAAAAGCGGAATATAAAAATGTAGCTTGGGGATTAGCCTAAACTTGCATTTATTTTATTTTTCTAATACAATTCGAAAGATTTTCACATTACTATGAACAGTTATGCAGTCGTAAAACTCGGGTCTAGTCAACATAAGGTCTCTATCGGAGATTTAGTTGTAACAGACAAAATGGATAACAATGTCGGTGACAAAATTACAGTCAACGATGTATATATGCTTGTCGATGGGGATGAATTCAAGGTTGGTACTCCTACTGTAGGGGTAGCAGTTGAACTTGAAGTTGTTTCTCATGGAAAAGGCGAAAAAATCAAGATACATAAATTCAAGGCTAAATCGAGATATCATAAAACAACAGGTTTTAGAGCAAAATTAACAACTTTGAAAGTATTGAGTATCGGTGATAAAAAGGCTGAAAAAGTAGCTAAATCTGAAACAACAGAGAAAGTAGTTGCTCCAAAAGCAAAACCAGCAGTAAAGAAGGTTACAAAAGCTGCTAAGAAATAAGTTTTATCTTTTAAT
Organism: bacterium; assembly: GCA_037139335.1. Lineage (GTDB taxonomy): Bacteria > Patescibacteriota > Dojkabacteria > JAOAGR01 > JBAXGO01 > JBAXGO01. Next base: position 1,136 of record JBAXGO010000049.1, on the reverse strand, counting down.
CTTTTAAAATGGCACATAAGAAAGCGTCAGCAGCAAGTGCAAATCAAGGCGGGAATGTATCTGGAAAGAGACTGGGGGTCAAAAAATACGGTGGAGAAATTGTAAAAGCAGGTATGATCATTGTTAGACAAACAGGAACTAAGATCTTTGCAGGAAAGAATACTTTCCTATCAAGAAACTTTTCTATTCATGCTAAAACTGATGGAGTTGTAAAATTCAAACAGGGCGCAGGAAATAAGAGAGGTAGCAAGGTTGTAGTAGTAGAACCTGTAGAGGTTAAATAAAGAAATTATAAGGGGGGCGGATTTATTCGCTCCCTTTTTTTGTATTTAAAAAATCCTCTCCTCCGGATTTGCCTAACTTGTATTTCGAAATTCTTATTTAGTTGTAGTTTCCTAATATAAATTATAGGATGTGGGTTTGTAAAAATCCCTCCCTGTGGGAGGGTTCCGAAGAGCGGAATGGGGTTCACTTTTCTTTTCCTGATGTCGTACCTGTGAAGGCCGGAATCCAGGATTACTGAATTTAGTAGTTGATTATTCAATACTTTCTTTTTCTCTCTGGTACTTTTCTCTTGGCAGAAAAGTACCTCAAAAGCCCAAGCCTTTTCTGTTCAGGTGTTACGTTAGTAACAAAAATAATAGTAATAAATCCTTAACGATAAAGTCGAAGACTTTCACTCGTGCTTACCACATTCCAACGACAGCACTCAAACAACGAAAAGGCGGTTTTCTCTTTTTAAATATGATGTATTCTTTTTTTCATTGAATATTATTAAAGAGTCTTTGCTACACTTATTCAGCTACCAGTACTGATTCAGAACAGGGTCAAGAACTTATAAAACTTAATATTAGATAATAGGGGGTTGAATTGTTTTATATGTAACTACATTAGATGCTTGGATCACATCATCACGATGAAAAAAACCTTTATATATAGTAAAATACCAAGTCCATACTTCAAAGGAGAGGTCGCATAGTGGTCTAGTGCGCCGGTCTCGAAAACTGGTATCCCTAAAAAGGATCGTGGGTTCGACTCCCACCCTCTCCGCCATCCTTCGCTAAAGCTTCGGGTGGCAGGCTGACCGATCCTGGATAAACTAAACCACTTCTAAAGTAAGAGGTATAATAGTTTAA
>JBAXGO010000048.1:0-8586 GCA_037139335.1 bacterium | reverse complement strand
GAATTTGATGATTATTACTTATTTATTGATATTGGAAGTCATAATCAGGTGTATTAATTTTAGTTATTAAATAATTTCCATTTGCTATAATTAGGATATTTTTATAAATCAATGGAAGTTCTGGAAGAAAAGCCATAATAGATATTTTGGATGATTTGATTTACAAAAAAGAGCTAGATAAAAAGCTGGAAGAAGAATTATCAGAATATATTGCAGATAAGACAGTTGAGAAATTAGCAGATTTAACTGAGGTCTTTAGAGCCATATTAAAATATAAAAATATTTCAATAGAAGAATTTGAAAAGATAAGAGAAAAAAAAGTTATTTAAAAGATAATATAGCTGTAGTCCCGACCACTACCAATGTTGTCATGCCAGCGAAGGCTGGGATTCATGATAGATCTTTTAAGTACAATTAATTATCTAGATATTTTTTCAAGATTTTATGACGATAAACCATTAGTAATATACAAAATTTATAGTAGTAGTGATGAATTCCTACCTTCACAGAAATGACAAAGTCTGTACTACCATTCAACATATTAAACCTATGAACTTACTTAACGAATAAAACTACTTGCATATCCCATATAATATTGTATAATTACCAAAAGCATCGATGCTGCAACACAGCGGAGCTTGAGGAAGAAATCTTTTTATACAAAGTAATTAGAACCTCACGGGTTTGCCCGTAACAGCAAAAAGCCTTGTTAGAGGCTTATAAGATTTGAATAGTAATGTTCAAACAAAATAAGGTGGCACAGTGTGTGAAAACACGCCCTTATAAGTTCATCAGAAATGGTGAGTTTATAAGGGCTTTTTTGTTTTTTAATTTTTGTGATATGTATATAATATTTACAAACAATTTTAATAATCCTCCATACGGAGGAAAAATTATTACACCCAAAATTTATGCATTTTTAATTTTTAATACAATAATATGAAAAGAACATATACTTCAGAAATACGATCACAATTAGGAAAAGAAATAAAACTTCAGGGATGGACACATATTATCCGAGACCAAAGCAAAATAATATTTATCATCCTTAGAGACATACACGGACTTTGTCAGTGTGTAATTACAACTGAAATGCCAGAAATATTTGAACAGGCAAAAAGACTTCGCACCGAGTCAGTTATAGAAATATTAGGTGAAGTAAAAGAAGAAAAACAAGCTCCTGGAGGATATGAAATATCGGTAAAAAAGTTAATAGTTTTATCAGAACCATTGGATGAATTACCTATTCCAGTAGTAGAAAAACAAGAAAGTGAAACAGAACAATCAACACGTTTAGACTGGAGATGGATAGATTTGAGAAAACCTGATAAGTCTTTGATTTTCAAAACATGGACAACTATGGAATCATTGTTTAGAAACTTTTTAATAGAAAAAGATTTTATGGATATTCATTCACCAAAATTAATGAGTACACCTAGTGAATCTGGAGCAGAACTTTTTGAAGTGAAATATTTTGAAAGAACTGCATATTTAGCACAATCACCACAGTTTTATAAACAAATGGCAATGTCAGCAGGTTTTGAAAAAATATTTGAGGTCGGACCAATATTTAGGGCCAACCCTTCTTTCACATCCAGACATGATACAGAATTTACTGGTTTCGATTTTGAAATATCATTTATAGAATCACATCAGGACATTATTAAAATTGAAGAAGAATTATTACAACACATTATAAATGGTGTGAAAGAGAAACATGGTGAGGCGATAAAATCTCAATTTGGAAGGGAATTAATTATACCAACAATTCCATTTCCTCAAGTAACAATGGTACAAGCAAAAGAAATTTTGAAAACATTGAAAATAGAAAGCGAAAGAGAAGATGATTTATCTCCTGAAGAAGAACGTGAATTATCTAAATTTATCAAAGATAAATATAACCATGAATTTGTATTTATAACAGAATATCCTATATCAATTAGGCCTTTTTATCATATGAGATTTAGTGAAAAAGAAGGTATTACAAAAAGTTTCGACTTGCTGTGGAATGGTGTTGAAATTACGACAGGAGCTCAAAGAGAACATCGATATGAAATTCTGAAACAACAAGCAATTGAGAAAGGTTTGAGCATGGAATCAATAAAACATTATATGAACTTTTTTAAATATGGATGTCCACCTCACGGAGGCTGCGGAATTGGCCCATCAAGAATTATTATGAAGATATTTGATTTGCCAAATGTCAGGGAAGCAACATATCTTTATAGAGGTGTAAAAAGATTAACACCATAATAACTTTATTATTCCAATTTTCTATAGCAAGATGAGGGTGCACTTGTATTCAAAAAATCCCTCCCCGCGGGAGGAAGGGGCTTGCGAAAGAACAGGCCGGGGGGGGTTCATTTTCCCTCTCCCAATCCCCTCTATTAAGAGGGGTGCCGAAGGCGGGGTGTGTTCATATACACGATTCTCCCCTTTTATAAAGTGATAGCTCAAATTATTTGTAAATATTTATTTGTAATTATCTAATACGTAATTAGCCCTTCGACAAATGTCCGTTAGGACAGAGAGGTTATTGTGTTCAGTTTGCACCACCCCTTGATCCCCTCCTCGGTAAGGAGGGGAAAAATCCAACGAGATCCCTCATTTTATTCGGGATGACATACTTTCTATATGCTGTATTTTCTTTTCCTACAGTCGCCCTATACCTTCGCTAAAGCTTCGGCATACAAGCTCGATAAAGCCTGTACTGAGCCTGCCAAAGGGCTTAGGGTGACAAACTTTTTTAGTATCATTTTTAAATTTTATCCCTTCTTCAAATACGGAATAATCTGTTTTCTCATCATAATATTTCCAATCTCCCAGATATCACCTTTTCTAATTCCAGGTAAACCAGTTGATTGGATGAAATCCAGTAATGTAATAGATGAAGTCATTAAACATGTTTTATGATTCTTGATATCTTGAAGAAATAATACATAATTATCAAATCCAATAATAGCTTTTGCAAACAAATTTTTAATTTCATCTTTTTTTTCTAAAAATATTTCTATTCCATTCGCTTCTATTTGAAACATACAGATATTGCCAACTGAAGGGAAATTATCTATTTTTGAATCTGCATATAAAATTTTTTCAAGATTATTAATTGCATAATCTGTAATGAAAGGATTTGAAGAAGAAATTGCGGATGTCTTTTGCCATCTTTTACTTTTAGCAAAAAATAATGACGTAAATTTAGAAAAAATAATTGAAGAAAAATGGTTAAAATATCTTCCAAAATAAATTATTTAAGAAAGTTCCTCTCCGTATTAGCTCATTAATGTATGTCATCGAAACCGCCTAACAAGTATCCTCTCGATGACATTTTGTATGAGCTAACTCGATCTCTTTTAATTTCAATATATGTATGATATAGTTCAGCCTTATTCTCAAACTGAAATAGTTTGTTGAATAATACGTTTCACTTACAAAGCGTTGACCGGGGCTGGTTAACGCTTTTGTATATTAATATAATTACCATATACTTAGATTTAAAAATAATTATATGGATAAAATTGATTATAAAAAAAATTTATAAAGACATTTATTCAGCAAAAGCTGAACCTCGAATTATCAAAGTTCCAAAATTCAAATATATTACAATCGTAGGAAAAGGCAATCCAAACACATCAGATACTTTCAAGACAGCTGTCGAATTTTTGTACGGCATTTCATACACGATAAAATTTATGGTGAAAAAAGGAGAAACTGAAATAACACCAGTTGATTATTCAGTAATGCCATTGGAAGGCCAATGGTGGGCTGATGATATGAACGACTTTATCATTACGAACAAAGATAACTGGAATTGGAAAATAATGATAATGCAACCAGATTTTGTTGGTATTAAAATATTCGGAATTGCAAAAGAAAAATTTTTACAGAAGAAAAAATTAGAAGATCCTGGAAATATTGTATTTGAAGAAATCGAAGATGGTTTATCTGCACAATTTTTGTATACAGGCGCTTACAGTGATGAAGGACCATTCATAATTAAACTTCATGATTTTATAAAAGAACAAGGATACGAAAGAAATAGTTTCCATCGAGAAATATATTTAAGTGATGCGAGGAAGACAGATCCAGCTAAATTAAAAACTATCATTCGACAACCTATACAGAAAGTTAAATAGCTTTTAGTAATTAAATTATTGATATTTAAGCTCTTTATTATTAGAGCATTTCCATATACTATATAGAAAGTTTCTTTTTCTATGGAAAGCACAAATGACGACTCTGTTCTAGATCATAAAAAACAATATATAAATTTTTCTGCAATTATAGCCTTCTTAGTTTTATTTGGTTATGCACTAATTAATATTTATTTGAATGACTATAATCCAGCATTATTTGAAATTTTTTGCGCTTTAGGATTTATTATAGCTGCATATATGATGAATTATAGAAATAAATATGAAATAGGAATAACGATTGGTAATGCGATAATTAGCATTCTTGCTGTATATAATTTTATAACTGGTGGTTTTTCATCAACAGGTATATTCTGGGTATTCGTATTAATATGTGTAATTTTCTATATCAATGGTATCAAAAGTCTTTTTTGGGTAACGGCTCTAATGGTAGCATTATTAATATCCACCATTTTAAGTGTCTTTAATTTGATTTATATCCCCTATTCATTATTTGAAATATTTATGTTTTTTGTCAGCAGTATCATAATTTCTATCTTTACATTTTTTTATAATAAAAAAATCAATGATAGTATTCAGGCCATCAATGATAAAAACATTGAGCTGAACAATACAATGAAGAAATTGCAGGAAAAGAATGAAGAATTGCAAATGTCTTATAATGATTTAAACAAAACCACTCAAGAATTGGATACCGCAAATAAACTAATGATAGGTAGAGAGCTGAGAATGGTTGAAATAAAGCAAGAATTGGAAGATATAAAAGGCATTAAGTAGTTATTACTTTTTACTTGATCGAGAATACATTATAATTTTTAACACGTCCTCAATCATATTGAATTGTCTCATTAAATCTGGATATTTCTTTTCTTTGCCATTACTTCTAAAAGAAAATAGATATTTCATAAGTGGATTTTTTTTACCAATATTGTCTTTAATAGAATCTTTGCTTTCCGTGCAATTTTCATCTGCATTGTGTGCAATATTTTTTCTTAATTTACCGACTATTTGCATAAATGTACTATCGTTAAATCTAATATTAGGATCGGCAAGTACAGAAGATAATACAGAACCACCAATACCAGCACTCAAGACAAATTTTTGCATAATATTATACTCAAACTGGCTATCGGGATATTTTTGAGCTAATGACTTAATTTCGTCTTCTGTTAATTTTCCTACTCTGATTCCTTGTAAATTCAATTGTTCTATTTTGTTATTCATTTCCGATTCTTTTTTTCCTTTAGCTGAAATATATTGGCAAGCTGAAACATCAGCTTTAGCTAACTCACCTAGAATTAATTGACGAATGGCCTCGATACCATATTTTTGTAAATCTTCCTCTGATAATTTGTATATATCAATATTTAACTTTTTCAAATTCTCTGGACTCAATGAGTTTAAAAAATTTTTCCCAAGTTCAGATATTTCCTTGTCAGACTCCACAATCATATCTACTTCATCACCATTTCTCACGCCATAATGAATATTTAATCCATATTTTTCAAATAATTTAACATCACATATTTTTCTTAAACTGCTGAAATACGCTATTATCAACTGATTTCCAGCATCATGACCAAGAGTATCATTCACGCCTTTCAAGGCATTCAAATCCAGAAACATATATGCAACTTTCTTAGATTTGTCATATAAATCTTTTTTATGACAACTTTCTTCAATTATTTTTGCAAAAACATTCTGAAGATATGAAAAATTATTAAATCTTTCGTTTACCAAAAAATCTCTTACATCTATCAATAGAATCGATGCTACGTTGAATATTGCATCAACTGTTGTTTGCGCATTTTTTCTAAGCTTTAAACGATAGTCTTCTTTATTATCATCATCATCATCATATTTTATTTCTAACTTAGCTGAAGCTAAATCTGGGTCACCCTTCAATCCATAAACGCCCTTATCCTCACTACCACCCCTAGAAGTCTGTCTCATATAACTCTTTTGTTTTTTCAACCCTTCCATCTTTTTTTTAAGAGCTTTAATTTTCGCCTCATTTTGATCCCCTTCTGTAACCTCTTCTTTTTCATCTATCAAGCTAGAATCTACATCTATAACTAATCGTGAATCATCATCACCATCGTTTCTATCTGGATCTTCAAATACATTAAATTTATGCAAGTATCCAAGTATTTGTTCTCTAAATTTATATGGAAATTTTCGAAGCTTTGTAACTACGAAGTCAGGATAATTTCTTAAAATTTTTTCTATAGGATCCTCTGTCTCAAATTTATCACAAGCATGATAAATTTCTACGCAAGAAGATTGAATTTTTTCATTTGAAGTTTTTGGTGTTTCATTGGTAGAGGCGTGACAACCAGCACCGCCTTCGACTTTTGCCATAAGTTTGTCCTATGAAATATGAGTAATTTTATACAACATAATAGTTTAAAGCTCTTGTATTTACAAATTATACTTGATTCTTCAATCTTTTGTTATAATCTCCAAATATACAATTAATACATGACCTTTTTAACCCTAGAAAATATATTTAAATCATTTGGAGAGAAGAAGCTTCTGCACGATGTAACATTCTCCATCGAGAAGGGAGAAAAGTTAGCTCTGGTGGCAAAAAATGGTAGTGGCAAGACAACTTTATTAAAAATAATAGTTGGACTAGAACAGCAAGATGCTGGCAAAGTCATAAAGAAATCTGGTTTGAAATTGGGTTATTTACCACAGAATCCAGACTTTAATGACAATGAAACAATTAACGATTTCCTATTCGATTCGGATAATGAGAAAGTTAAAGCTATAAAAAACTACGAATTATGCTTAAAAAATCCTGATGACATCGATAATATGCAAAATGCATTTGATGATATGGAAAAATTCAATGCTTGGGATTTGGAATTCTTGATAAATGACATATTAAATGTTTTCAAATTAGATAAAATCAATTTAAAAATAAGTGAAATGTCGGGTGGGCAGAAAAAGCGTTTGGCTATTGCGAAATTATTATTAGACGAACCAGATTTATTAATACTCGATGAGCCGACAAATCACCTAGACCTAGAAATGATTGATTGGCTGCAGCAATATCTGACAAAGCTAGATATCACCTTATTAATGATTACACACGATAGATATTTTTTAGACAGTGTATGCGATACCATATTGGAATTGGAATATGGCAATATATATAAGCACAAAGGGAACTATTCTTATTATTTGGATAAGAAGGAAGAAAGAGAAAATAATGAATTATCCACTGCGGTTAAAAAAGCTCAATTATTAAAGAAGGAAAGCAATTGGGTAAATAAAATGCCACAAGGAAGAGGATCAAAATCTGTATTGCGAACAGATAATTATTACGAGGACTTGAATAAAAATTCAGAATTGAAAAGTTATATTAACGTAAGAAAGAAAAAAGTTGAATTAAATATAAAAGAATCTCATCTAGGAAAAAAAATACTAGAATTTAGTAATGTCAGTAAGAGTTATCCAAATAAAATTATATTAGATAAATTCAGTTATATATTTCGTCACAAAGAAAAGCTAGGAATTATAGGACCAAACGGCGCTGGAAAAACAACATTTCTAAATTTGATAATGGGTCTAATACAGCCAGATAGCGGTCATATTACACATGGTGAAACTATCCAATATGGATATTTCACACAAAATGGAATCGATATGGATGATAATAAAACTATAATAAATACTGTTAAAGATATTGCTGAATACGTAACAATGTTAGACGGAAGCAAAATTACAGCATCTAGTATGCTTGAAAAGTTCCTATTTGCACCAAATATTCAACATAGAAAAGTAGCAACTTTGAGCGGAGGAGAAAAAAGAAGATTATATTTATTAACTGTAATTATTTCTAATCCAAATTTTCTAATTCTCGATGAACCAACAAATGATTTGGACATTATGACATTGGAAGTAATCGAAGAATTTTTAATTAATTACAAAGGTTGTCTGATAATAGTCACTCACGATAGATATTTTATGGACGTAATAGTAGACCATCTTTTCGTTTTTGAAGGAGAAGGAGTAATTAAAGATTACCCTGGTAATTATACGGATTATAGGGAAGCAAAAGAGAAAGAAGAAAAAGGAATCAAACCTGCAGAAAAAAAAGCTGAAATATCTAATGAAAATAAAATAAGAATTAAAGATATCGAAAAAGAAATTGTTCAACTTGAAGAAAAGAAGGCAAAATTATCAGCTAAATTTGTAAATGAGACTGACTACGAAAAAATAAGGAAATATACTGAAGAAGTAAATGCAGTAGTGAAATTGATAGAAGATAAAACAGAGGAATGGATGAAATTAACTGATTAACATAAAGCTTTTTTTGGAGTATAATTAATAAAATCAATAAAAAAATGTTCAATTCAAATAAAATAAAAAAGGTGAATTCTACTCCTAAACCGAACAGTTAAATAAAAATTCGTTAAAAACT
>JBAXGO010000047.1:0-9026 GCA_037139335.1 bacterium | reverse complement strand
ATAATATATTTACAACATTATATATATTGATATCAATATTTTTTATATATTCCCCAAATAATTTTAATTCATTATTAAAGTCTTTTTCTGAGTGTTTTTCTATTAGATAGTTTATTTTTTTAGTATTTTTCAAATAAACAGATAATTCTGGTAAGACAGAAATTAGTTTAGAAAGTTCTCGGAACCATGTAATACGTGTCAAATCAAGGCTTTCTGGATTACGCTCACATAATTCTGCAATTAAATAGCAATCGAATATATTTTCATTAGAAATATTTTCATTAGAATAAGATAGATCATGAATTATATTAATAATATTATTAAAATCATGATTCAAATATAATGAATAATTACTTAGACCTTTTTCTGATAAATCTGACAGTTGCTTATTAACTTGTAAAGAGTTTAAAGAAAATATAAATTCAGGAATAAAAACATATGCATTTTTTGCCATTGAAGGAACAGAAAGATTATTTTCTACTCTATTCTTAATCTCGAATGCTAGTTGTTCTAAATTATGTAAAATTAACTTTAAATGATCTAAGGAAAAATTATTTAATTGATTTTCACTACTAGTAATCGCAGTTATTGAATTTACAATTTCAAAGGTACCATTATTCAAATAAGGCAAGAAACCACCTGTTAGGACAGATATTTTGCTTAATATAATATTTTTTATAATAGTTTTATTATATTTCTTTTGCTCGCTCAAACCATATATAGTGTTAAGAAAAGCCTGTTTATCGACTTTATTGTAATTGACAACTTTATGTATGAAATTATCAATCCCCCAAGCATTAATCCTACTTAATGTATTAAATGAAAATTCATTTAAATTATTTTTTGAAGTAATTTCGTCGGGCATGTTTGATAATATTTATACTTATTATAAATTAACACATGGAGAATAAAATATCATTATTTTTTTTCGTAAATTTCCTTAATCATTTCTTCTAATGGAGTCGAGTTTATATCAATATCAATTACATTATTTTTTGATGTAAAAGAAGATATTAGCTGAGGTAAAGATGTTGGTGCTACTTTGTATGTTATAGAAGCATCTTTTTGCTCATAAATCTCTCCATAACTATTTAAATCGAGGTCTTGAATTGAATCAAAATAAAACTTTACATATTTATCTTTATTATAATTACTTTTTAAATAATCAATTGTGTTATCAAAGACCAATTGTCCATTATTAATAACCAAAACTCTATCACACACTAATTCAATATCATCCATATCATGAGACGTTAAAATCAAAGTAATACCATGATCTTTTTGTATTTCACGAAGAAATTTTCTAATATTTTGTTTTGAAATTATATCCAGACCAATTGTAGGTTCGTCAAGAAATAATATTTCTGGATCGTGCAAAATGGCACCAATAAGTTCCAATTTCATTCTTTCTCCTAAGGAAAGTTTACGAACTGGTGTGTCCAAATGTTCATCAACATTTAGCAATTTAGATAGTTTATCTAATCTTGATTTATATTTTTCAATTGGAATCTTGTATATTTTCTGATATATAGAAAAAGTCTGACGAGCTGTTAAGTCCCAATTTAGCCCTGTTTTATTCCCCATGACTAGTCCAATTTTCATTAAAAATTCTTTATTTCTATCTTGAGGTTTGAAACCTAGTACAGATATTTCACCCGAAGTAGGGTAAATCAATCCAGTCATCATTTTTGTAGTTGTAGTCTTCCCTGCTCCGTTAGGCCCGAGGAAGGCTACTGATTCGCCTTTTTTTACAGTAAAACTTACATTATCAACAGCTTTTTTTATCTTATATTCACTTTTAAATATAGATTTAATCCAATTCTTTCTTATAGTTATTTTGAATTGTTTATTCAGATTATTGATTTCAATAATGTTCATATTATGAAGAAGCTGAAGTATAATTTTTTAATGCAAATTTCCATAACAAAATTTTTATCAATATAAATACAATAGAAACCACTATTGAAAATAGTATACTTAGTAATAAATCCGACTTATTTAACAATACGGATGTTGTTAATCCAGTAGAAATCATAACAGGTATTAACGTAATAAATAATATGCGAAAGAATTTATCCAAACCTTCTAAAGGAATCATTCGTCCTAAATTATATTCAAAAGCCCAAGATAAACTCATTAATTGCTCCGCACTACCTCGAAAAAAGACAGGGATTACACATAGGAACTGAAAGAAGTTCAAAGCTATTTGACCAGCTATAAATATAACGATTGCAGCAAGGCAACTTTCAAAAGTAATATTTAATGAAAACCACTTTATGATTACTATATATGCTATAGCACCTGGCACGAAGCCTTTTACGAATAAAAAGATATCTATTTTTCTAAATGTTACATAAAATAATGATGGTAATGGTTTACTTAATATTAAATCCAAATCGCCTTTATTCACGCCATATATTAACGAGGCCATGTTGTCTGCACTCCATGCAATATTTATAAAAAAGCTAAGATTACCAATTAATGAAAATAATATCATTTGATCTTTAGTATAAGTGGCAATTGTAGAGACATTTGTAAATAATACATTTATAAATAATATATTGATAATTACAAAGAAAAAAGAAGTGATTAATACGATCCAATTTTCAAATATACTTGATAATTGAAGCATAAATGTTTCTACAGTATTGATCTTAATAATTTGCCATCGTTCACTTATAAAATCTTTAAATCCCATATGCTTCATATTTTTTTAAAGACTTCTTCCATAAATAAATTGATATAACTAGTAATACTAGAGACCAAACGAGACTAATACATACATTTTTTACAATTACATTATTTAAAGACTTTTCTAACAATGCGGTAGTAGGAGCGTAAATCATGAAATTGAATGGCAAGAATTCAATGATTTGTCTTAAACCATCTGGAAAAAAATATATCGGCACAAGTGCACCTGAAAAAAATTTAATACTTTGATTTATAATTGAAGTAATTCCAGAATAAGTACTAGTTGTAATCAAATATAAACAACCTAATAATAAATTGAAGGAATATGATAGAAACATAGCTATTATTAATGCTATAAAAAAATATAAATAGCCAAATAATGTAATATTACCAATAAGTATTATTCCAACAATTATCATTATAATTGAAGTTACGGGTATTAAAACACGCGAGCCCAACTTCGCTGCATATTGAGCTAGAAATATTGATATTGGCTTAATAATATCGTTACTCAATTGACCAGTTCTAACATTGCCTTTGATACCATCACCAACAGGTAAATTATTAATCATAATTAACTCTGCAACACCACCTGAAATTAGGAAATATGAAGTTAAAGTTTTTAAATCCAAATTTGAACCATTAGAAACGGCTCCCCAAAAAACAATTAAGAAAATTACTTCAACGAATCTTTTGATAGTAAAAATAACAATATCCATGGGATAAGCTGTTAAAGAAACCAAAGAATAATATTTAAATATATTGAGATAAGTCTTGATCACTTTTAAATGTTTCTTGAATATTATCAAGACACTAAAAAGATTTCAATGAAAATAAATCTTGTTGACCGATCCTGGATAAACTTGCCCCCTCCTTTTTGATAATTCCATCAACAATAATAACTATCTAACTCTTTAATAATAGTCTATAATTCATAGTACTTTCTCAAGTGTCTGCTCTTCATCTATTTGAAGGGAGGAAAGTCCGGACTCCGGACGCCTATAAACGGCAAGAAATGATTCTGATTACTATTTATCAGGTAACTGATATTAAGTGTCAGGTGGGAGTGATCTCACGATACAGGGCAACAGAGAACATATTGCCATCCATTGCGAAAGCTTCGGATGGTGAGAGTGAAAAAGTGAGGTAAAAGCTCACTACTTCAGACAGCAATGTCTGTCGGATGCAACCTCAATCAGGAGCAACTCCGTAATTGGAGGCATTAGAGAAATAGACACATAAACAGAATCCGGCTTATGGGAAAGTACATTTATAAATATTTACTGAATTATTTCAGGATTATTCACACTTTCAGTTGATGTTTTAATATCATCATCACTTTCTTTTAAATAGACATCAGTCCCCAAACTATCCTCATTTACATGGTAAATTACTGATGTTGGAGGCTGAATTTCTGTATCTCCCAAAGCTTCTTCTACTTCATATCCATTTTTATTGATTTCAATTCTATAATCACCTTTATTTAATAATGCTTTATATTTGCCAGTTTCGTCTGTAATTAACGTATCAGTTATTTGTTTACCATCTTTAAATATTCCAACAAACGCATTTGCAGAAGGATAATAACCGCCTTTGTATGATTCTTTAACTGTTCCATAAGTTTTTTTGAATAAAATTTTTCTATAATATATGAAGAAATATAATGTTAAATATACGACAGAAAAAATAATTCCAATGATATTATAAGTAACAATAGAATAAACAACAGAAATTATTGTTAATATTATTAAAAATCTATCTATTACATAATATCCAGCTCTTGGAATTTTTTTTAGTAAAATAATAATTTTTTGATCCAACGTCAATTCTCTTCTTTTCAATGGAATCATCAATGATATTTCATTTTGAGCTGTGAAAATTCCGCCTCGATACATTGAATAAAAATCATGATATGAGGATAATTTTTCATGAACTAATTCTATTGAATTATATTCAGTATGCTTAACTGTAATGTAATAATTTCTTTTTTCATCAGGAATTAATATTGAATAAGAACCATTAATATCACTTACTGTGCTTGTAACAAATCGATTCCCATCATATTCATATAAATTTATTGTGGCAAAAGGAATTCCCTTTTTGGAATTTTCATCATAAACCCTTCCATATCTATTTTTTTTCTTTCCTAATAGAAAGAATGGAATAAATAACCCAGATTTTAATAATTGACCTAAATATGCCAATAATCCGACACCTTCTGCTGCATTAACAGCAATAAATGTTGATTCTGCAGTGTTTTGAATATCTTTAACTGTATTTTCTGGAAGTCCTATTGATTCAATAACTGGTTTATCTGCCAAACTACCAACGATATTAGTAATTGAATTTGAAATAACATTATCCCCAGGTGTAGTAATATTACCAGGACAAACTAATGGAGTCTGTGTTGGAGTTAGCGTAGATGTTGGAGCCGGCGTTGAAGTGGGGACAGGAGTTGTAGAAGGACTTGGTGTAGAAGTAATTGTTGGAATATTAAATATTATTTCTTGATCAAATTTATTTCCTGCATTATCATTACCTCTAATTCTAATAAGACTTGCTCTGTCTGTTGGTATCGAAATTCGTGGTGATATAGTAAATAAATAATTTAATGGATTACCACTAACAATTACATCAGAATCTGATGATATATATGGTTCACCATTAATATAAATTATTAAAGTATTTAGATCTGTACCACTCATATTATCAGTTACGCGAATTAATACATCTGAGTTTGGAATATAATTAGTTTGATTTGCTATAGGATTATTGAAATCTGCGACAGGTGGTAAAACATCTGCTACACATGAACCTGTATTAAAAGTATACGTGCCATCTATTACGCTTGTTAATAAATCATCACTAGTACTTGCGTCTGCAATATTACTATCTAAAGTAGCCCCAGCTCCATCAAATTTTATTGTAAATGTAGCTGATGTTGCAGTAGAAATACTTGTAAAATTTATACTAGCAAAAACTTTTTTCGTAGTTAAATTTGATATGAAAGAACCTCCAGCAAGTCTAATAATTCCATTAACACTATCGACTTGATTACCAAAATAAAATTCATAGGCATTACCAGTCTTAATTTGCATTCCAGGTATATTCGGATCACTATCTAAAATAGTAATAATACTAGGATTATAATGAACTTCAATATCAGCTGCATTGGAATCTTGTCCAGTTGCATCAATATCAATATTTAATGTCTTTTGACAACCAGCAGGATAGGTTTGATTAGCAGGATTAAACTCGAATGAAGCGGCAAAACTATTTGAAAATAATATTCCAAAAGTAATAAATAGTAATATTGTAAAGTTTCGAATTTTTTTCATTAATCACCAACCATATAAAAATTATAAATAGTATTTGATATATCCAACGAATTTACTTTGCTGTCTTGATTTAAATCATTCTTATAATCGTCAGAATACATTGATCGAATCTGTGTAGAAATATCCAACGAATTTATTTTATTATCATATATGTTACTTGTTTCTCCTGCAAGAAGAACTTGTCCGCCACTACTGAAGTCAATTGTGTTTGAAGCATAATTGAAAGTTGATAATCCTAAAAAAGCTTTTTCCAAATGAGAATAACCACGTAGTAAAAAATCATAATTTCCTGGGGCAGGTGTGAATCCAAGACTACAAATATCAACATTACTTGTACCAAAATTATCAGTAAGCGTTGTAAAAGTTCCAACAAATGATTGATCTGAATTATTATAAATATCTACTTTCAATATTGTGCTCCAATTATCTGTTCTTGGCATTCTTTTTTCAGGCTTCGCAATAAGTGTAAAATTACATCCAGCAACTCTTGCACTTACTTGAACATCTGTCGCTGATAAAACTCGACCAGATTCATTCTTTGGTGAAAATATAATTTGTTGAGATGTAAAAATAACTGCAAAAATGATTGCTAAATAGATTACTAAAAATGCAATCTTAAATTTCATCGATATATGTTTTTTCTCAATCTTAGCGAATTTTTTTATGTGAGACATTAAGAATTCTAATACACAATATATAATCAATTAAATGATTACAAATGTCAATGCTCTTTATTAAATTCCAAAAAAACTTCTTATTAATCCCAAGCATCCTTTTTGTTTAGGATATGTTAAATTTTGAACAGAATATGCTGGATTTTCAGTATGTGCAGCTGGTGATGGAAAATTCAATGATTGACTCATCATCATATCTTGAGAATGTTCTGGTTTATATTCTTGAGTATATGTTTGACTATAATTACCTGATGTTGAGACTAAAACTCTTAAATTTGCAATTAAAGTATCTTTTTCTGTATTTGAATTATGAAGTTTAATGACTTGATCTTCCAACTCAATACATTTTTTTTCTATTTCAGGATATTTCTGCGCTTTTATAACCATATCTCTATGATCTGTACTTTGAGTCATTTGCTTACGAATATCATCCTCGCTATATTGTTTATTAACAGTATAATAAGATAGACCATTAATATCTGCATCTCTACCTAGAATTTCTTGGTAAAGTGCCTTTATCAATGCCCTTCTTTTGTTTAACTCTGCTACGTCAGGTGAAGGTGCTGGAATATTTTGGTTATTTAGGTTGTCATTCATAAAGATTTGCTCTAGACTATTTTAACAATTATACCAAATGAGCAGGAATAATATAAGAAATAAAACAAAAAAGCCAGTTAAGCCAAAAGTCTTGAAATCAGGAAAAAGATCCCTTCCTAAGATTAGAAAAAGAAAAGTTAGTAAAAAGCCTTTATTAGAAGGCATTTTACCTAAGAAAAAAGCAAAAAAATATGTAAGAAGTACGGTTGCAAAGGAAGCTATTAGGAATAAATTATCATTTAAGAGTCAATTTTTAAAGATATTTGCATTTAATAAATATACCAAACCAGACATCATTTTATTAATAACATTTATAGTATTACTTTTATCTGGTGTATTTATCGTATTAGATACTTCGCTGGTATTCGCCAAACGCGAATTTAACAATGTATTTCATTTTGTTTTACTTCAAAGTATGTGGGTTGGAATCAGCTTTATTATATTCATAATTTCATACTTTATTGATTATAGAATAATAAAAAAAGCAAGCATATTTTTTTTTATTATTACTGTCGGATTATTAATTTATGCTTTATTTTCACAAGAAATTAATGGTGCTAAATCATGGATTTCATTGGGAGGATTTACTATTCAACCGTCTGAAATCGCCAAATTGCCATTTGTTTTATTTATTGCTGGTTTTCTTGCGAAAAAAAAGAAGTGGTTAACAAAAAAAGAATTTATTATTGATGATTTAGCTCCATTTCTTTTTTATTTTTTTGTAATTGTTGGATTAATTTTATTAGGAAAAGATTTAGGCACAAGTATAATTATAGTAGCGACGGCTTTAATAATGTATTTTTTCAAATCATCTACCAAATACGAGTATGTAGCATTGATTATCATTACAATTATTGTCTTTCTTGGTGGTATCCTTATGATCGCATCACAAGGATATCGTAATGAAAGAGTAAGTGTTTGGTGGAATGTATTGACCAATGATACTGTAATAAACGAAAAAGATGAAGGCTATCAAATGAAACAAATTTTACTTGCGTTAGGTACTGGAGGAGTAACAGGTGTCGGTCTGGGTGAATCTTTGCAAAAGTATAATCTAGTGGAAACAACAGCTGCAACAGATTCTGTAATAGCCATTATTGCTGAAGAATTCGGCTTCATAGGTGTAGTAGTAATCTTATTTATGTTTTTAATATTCATCTTTAGAGGCTTAGTTGTAACATCAATAGTGAAAGATAAATATGGGCAAATAGTGGCTATTGGAATAGTTTCATGGATTGGTACTCAAGTATTTGTCCATATAGCTTCTAATGTAGCTGTAACACCTCTAACAGGCGTTACTTTACCTTTTTTAAGTTATGGTGGATCTTCCACAATAGCTTGTGTTGCAGCCGTCGGAATTTTATTAAATATAAGTAGATCCGAAAAGAAAGATTAAGATATTTTGTTTATATTATTCTCCCCTTTTATAAAGTGATAGCTCAAATTATTTAATAATATTTATTTGTAATTATCTAATACGTAATTAGCCCTTCGACAGATGTCCTTTAGGACATAAAGGTTATTGTATTGATTTCCCCAATCATCTCCTTAGAAATGAGAGGTGCTGAGCTCGTATTATTCTCCCCTTTTATAAAAGGGGAGATGTCACGCTTAGCGTGACAGAGAGGTTATTGTATTCAGTTTGCACCACCCCTTGATCCCCTCCTCGGGAACTAATCCTTACCCAGAACTATTTAATAAATACTTAAATTCTAGGATTGTGTAA
>JBAXGO010000046.1:0-9039 GCA_037139335.1 bacterium | reverse complement strand
CTTCGGCACCCCTCTTAATAGAGGGGACTAGGAGAGGGGAAATGAACACACCCCGTCTCTCCTTTCGCAAACCCCTCCCGTCACTTCGTGCCACCCTCCCGAGGGAGGGAATTAATACAGAACACACCCCGCCTTCGGCACCCCTCTTGTTAGAGGGGACTGGGACAGGGTAAATGAACACACTCCACCTCCTCTTTATGTAAGAGGAGGCAGGAGGAGTTACTTTTTTATCTCTTTTCCTTATTTTCTACAACCATTCTTTCTATTAATTCTTCAGCATACATAACTCCTAGGTCGTTGCCGTTTCTTAGTCTGACAGATACAACATTTTTTTCAATTTCTTTGTCTCCAAGGACTAACATATATGGAACTTTTTGTTCGGTTGCTACCCTAATTTTATTCTGCATTCTTTCATTGGCGTCATCTAATTCCACTCGTAGTCCAGCGACTTTCATTTTATCCATTATTCCTTTGGCATATTCCACATGTTTTTCACCAATAGGAATTATTATAGCCTGAACAGGGGATAACCAAAGAGGAAAATTACCTGCTGTATGTTCGATATAAACAGATAAGAATCTTTCTATTGAACCTAATAGGGCTTTGTGAATCATAACTGGAGTTTTTTCAGTACCTGTTTGATCTGTATACTTCAATCCAAATCTCATGGGTTGTACAAAGTCCAATTGTTCTGTTGCACACTGCCATTCTCTGCCCAATGCATCAATAACAATGATATCAATTTTTGGACCATAAAAAGCGGCTTCACCTTCTGCTATGAAATAATCTAGTTCTAGTTTCTTTGCAATATTTTCCAAAGATTTTTGTGCATCAGTCCAGTGTTCGTCATCACCTAAGTATTTCTCTGGTTGAGCGGCATCTCTGAAAGATAATCTAGCTTTGAAATTCATGCCAAGAGCAGAATATAGGGTTTTAATCATGGACATTATATTCGAAAATTCAGCTTCGATTTGATCAGGTCTGCAGAATATATGTGCATCATCTTGAGTAATAGATCTTACTCTAGATAAACCCATCATTTCACCAGCTTTTTCATCTCTATAAACTACTGTTGTTTCATAATATCTAATTGGAAGATCTTTATAACTTCTGATTCTTGATGCGTAAATTTGAGCATGATGAGGACAATTCATTGGTTTCATTGCGAATTGATCATTTGTTTCCTGACTTTGTACCAAGAAAAGTTCACCACCAAATTTGTCCCAATGGCCTGATTTTTTGTATAAGTCTATTTTTGTGATATGAGGAATTGCAACTTTTTGAAATCCTGAATCTTTTTGTAATTGTTCGGAAAAACCAGATAATTGATCTCTTAGTATCGTTCCCTTGGGGGTGAATAATGGTAATCCAGATCCTACTAATTCAGAAAAAGTGAATAAATCTAAGAGCTTACCCAACTTACGGTGGTCTCTTCTCTTTGCTTCTTCTTGAAGCTCAACATATTTTTCCAATTCTTCCTTCGATTCAAATGCTAATCCATAAATACGAGTAAGCATCTTATTCTTTTCATTGCCCTTCCAATATGCACCGGCTAGATGAGATAATTTGAATGCATCTAATTTAATTTCTCCAGTAGATTTTACGTGAGGTCCTTCACACATGTCAACATATTCATTTCCAGTCGAATAAAAACCGATTTGATCATCTTTTATATCTGTATTTATGAGTTCAATTTTGTAGTCTTCCATTGATTCATTTAGATATTTAACTGCATCTGCTCTAGATTTTAAACTTTGTGTGAATGGTAGATCTTTCTTAATTATTTCTCTCATTTTTTCTTCCAATATTGGAAGTATTTCGTCGTTGAATTCTTCTCCTCCGAAATCTATATCGTAATAAAAACCTGTATCAATTGCAGGTCCAATACCCAACTTAGCTTTGGGATAAATTGATTTTACTGCCTGAGCTAGTATGTGTGAGAGACTGTGTCTCTGTCTTTTTAGTTTATCGTCCATAATATTATAAATAAATTAAATTGATATATTGTTAATTGAATATTTTTCTACATTATTTTCTATAATTTTTTTTACCTCTGATGATTTAATTTTTATCGACTTTATCAAAGATGCTGCGTTGAAATATAAGTATTCATTCAAAAAAAGTTTTTCATCAAATACTGATTCAATTTCAAACAATTCTCCAAATGGCGGCACCGCACCTATTTCACATTTTGTTACATTTCGAACTTCATCAGGAGTTGCCATTCGTAATTCATTAAATCCTTTCAAAACTTTTATACCATCAATGTTAACCTTTAAATTTCCTGGAACATCTGCCAGTAAATAACCTTTGTCATTATAAGATTTCCATCGTAGTAACATAGATTTGCATCCTTCCTCTGGCTTATTTCCACGTATAGCAGCAATTTTTTCTGATATCCCTTCAGCTTCATGCTCAATTATTTCGTATTCTAGGTTATATTTTCCAAATAGTTCGACTAAATTGTTGTGTTGTCTTTCTTCCATAATAAAAAAATTAATATTTACAATATGATTACAAACATTTTTTAACCCCCCTCGGGGTAGTGGTAAAATTGTAATAATATTGTGTGAACATTTTTAGAAAAAAAAACACCTCATTAAATAATTAATGAGGTGGTCTGATATACAGTCACGGTTCCACTCAATTACTCCTAAAAAGGAATACTTTATCTTGATATTTAGTTGTGGTAGTAAAGTTTTTGTAGAAATTTCAGCCTATCTCGTTTGAGTATGTTCCTACTTGCTTGCTGTCCATTATCTCACACAGTTGTGGTATGTCAATGATTCCAAACTTTCGTTGTATAATAAAAAAAAACATTTATAATGAAAAAAGTATCAAACGAATTTATTTGTACTAACTGTAATTTTGAAACTAATCGATGGCAGGGCGAATGTCCGGGGTGTCACGAATGGAATACTTTGGTGGAAAATTCAATTCAGCAAACTTCAACTACAAAGGTAAAAAAGAAAAGTGTGGATACGTCAAAATTAAATGATATTCTTTTACATTCAGAACCAGTTACGAAATTAGGAATGCCTGGCTTGGAGGATGTTCTGGGTGGTGGTATTCATGAAAGTCAGATTATTTTAATTGCAGGTGAACCAGGAATTGGTAAGTCAACAATTTTATTACAAATTATAAGTAATTTTCCCAATGCTTCAACATATATTTCTGGTGAGGAATCTTTATCTCAGATTGCAAAAAGAGCGCAAAGAATTTCTCAAAATAATAATTATGAAAAAACAGATTTTGTTTCTTCGACTGATCTAGATACAGTTTTATCTATGATTTCATCAAAGAAATATAAATTGGTTATTATTGATTCTATTCAAACTTTGGTTGATTCAGAAACTGCTGGGTTTGCTGGCTCTATTAATCAGGTTAGGAACTGTACTTTCAAAATTACAGAAATAGCGAAGAAAAATAGTGTTGCTGTCATAATTGTCGGACAGATTACAAAGGAAGGGGAAATTGCAGGTCCCAAAATGATGGAACATCTGGTAGATACTGTAATGTATTTTGAAGGTGATCGAAAATCCGATTTAAGAATATTAAAGTCATATAAAAATAGATTTGGATCTGTGGGAGAAACCGCGATATTTGAAATGAAACAAGAGGGGTTAAAAGAAATAGCTGATCCAGGTAGTTATTTCATATCTGATAGAGGCGGAAATGTAGACGGCATCGCGTATTCGATTGTGTCCGACGGTTCTGTCATATATGCTGTTGAGATACAAGCTCTGGTAAATAAATCCTTTTTCCAATTTCCTAAGAGACTTTCTACTAATTATGATAATAATAGACTGCAGATGCTGTTGGCTGTTTTGCAGAAAAAGCTAAAGTTAAATTTATACGAAAGCGATATATATGTGAATGTAGCAGGAGGAGTGAAAATATCGGATACATCAGCAGATTTGGCTGTCTGCGCGGCTGTAATATCTTCATTCAAAAATAAGAAGTTAGGGAACAATGTATTTATAGGAGAAGTTGGATTAACGGGGAACATACAAAGAACTTCGAGACAAGATGCGAAAAAACGTCAAGCTGAGAAGCTAGGCTTCGATAATATTTTTAGCGTCGAAAATATTAAGGATTTGAATGAATTATTAAGTAAGCTGTAAACGTGCAGAGCATTCAAAAAACGCTAAAAGTATGCTAGTATATTCATATTTATTAAATATTCATTTTATGGAGGAAGCACCAAGAAAACGAACAACACAAAAACAAATAGATGAAAGTGGTAGTGCAGGACTTTCTATGTATGAAGAGGCTAAGAACAGAATACAAGGAACAAAAAAACCAGAAGGATCTTATCCTGTAGCAGGTAAGGAGATACCATTAAAACAATCTGATAGAAGGGGCAAAACAAATACGCCGAATAAAAAGTATGTACCACTTCCAGAACCAAATAGAAAGCCAGGGCAAGAAGCAGGTTAAGGTATTTTATCAGTTACCCTTTTCATATAACTTTCTCCTTTAATTAAAGAAGAGAGTTATTTCATTCTAATGTTGCCCTTCGTAATTCGATGTCATGCAGAATCTTCTGAAGCTCCTATTTCACTTATGTTATTAGGATAAATTTAGCATAAGAGAAGGGAGGAAGGGGTTTCTTTTTCTTCTATACCTTTTCGCAGGAAAAAGTATCAAAAACTGCGGTGTTCTTGCTATGTTTTTTCCGTAAACGCACGCTAAAGGCACCGAAATAGCTCTGTTTAATAAATTTATTAATTCTCCTATATTAGAAATAGTCTACTGATCTTAATCAGCGCTATAAACTAAATATTTGTAGCGTAGGATATTATTGAGCTTAAAAAAAAACTATATTTAGAAACTGTAAAATTCAACTTTTGAATTGAGATGATGGGCTAATTGCGTATTAGATAGTTTCAAATAAATATTTACAAATAATTAGAGCTATCACTTATTAAAGGAGAGATAATTATCAAAGACATAATACCTACTATTGGTAAGACAACATTTAAAATTCGGATCTTTCTAAAATATATATTGATTTAAATACGGGATACATAATACACTCTATGTTAATCCAACATCATGGTTCGACAGAGCCTGTCCTGAGTTTATCGAAGGACTCACCATGACAGCTTTAAATATGCTATTAAGACCTCTCCATTCTAAAACAAAGGGTGGAATAAAGACAAACCAGAGCGGATTATTCCGCTCTTTTCATTCTTAATTGTTAACTGAACCTTTAATCTTTCTTCCTTCTTAGCATCTTTCTCAATCTCTCTACGCCTTGAGGGTGGCCTTTGGTTAATTTCTGGTATATGAATGCTGTTATCATTGAGCCAAATGTAAATGTTAATAATAAGGCTGTTACTAGATCTACTGCTTTGTTTACAGTCTCAATCTCTACTTTTCCTTTCAAGAATTCACCAATGCTCCATCCGAATAATGAAAAGGCAATTACCCATGCTACTCCACCAATAATGTTGTATGTAATGAATTTTTTGTAATTCATTTGACCTATTCCAGCTACGACAGGGGAGAATGTTCGTAAAAATGCAATCGGTCTAGCAATCATTACTGTTATAGGACCATGCTTTTCGAAGAATACTTCTGCTCTTCTCAAATGTTTCGTTGAAAAAAATACAGAATCTTCTTTCTTGAACAATCTTCGTCCACCACGTCTACCTATGCTATAACCCACACTGTCACCTACAATTGCGGCAATTGATGCGATCACTATTACTAATGCTAAATTGAGGTAGCCAGTTGCTGCATAGTATCCTGCAAATAGAAGTAGGGTATCACCAGGTAAGAAGAATCCTACCAATAAAGCTGTTTCTACAAAAATAAAAGCAAACACCACTAAATATCCCCATTGCTGAATAAGTTCTCCTACACTTGGCATAATAAAAAAGAATTAATTTAAGTCTTTATTCTAACAAAATACACAGATAATGTACAAATTAAAATATTTTTTTCAGTTTATCAAAAATTAAATGTATACAATCTTTCCAAAAATGAAAAAAGAAAATTATTAATAGACCAAAAGATAAACACAAAAAGAATATATCTATAAACATAATTTCACTTGACGTAAAATTTATCAGATCTAATGCGAAAAATAATATAATAGAAGTTGCCGTTCCAGCTGCTAAGGCAAATTGATTATGAGTTTCATTTATGTCATCAAGTCTATTGAACAATAAATATTCGAAAAATATAGCAATGACAATACTAATAGACATTCCTATATAAAAAACAATGTGATTATCTTCAAGAATGTTAAGTGATGCAAATATACTTTCAAGTAAAAAAATTAAAAACAAGAATCCGTATGTAAATCCGAAGCCAAATAAAAAATGAAAAACATTATCGTGTCCCGAAAAAAGCACTAATTTCTTATACTTTTTTCTAATTAAATATTTTAACGTTTTATTTGTGTGTATCATGATTGTGTAATCTTATTTAACATAGTTCTTTTTGTTGCTTTATCAATATTTAATGTCCAATATTCTGTGAATTTTCTTGGCTCATCCATACCACATAATACATAACCATCATCGCTAATTTCAAAATTTACCATACTAGCATTAATCTGCATCTTTATTAGCAAATAACTACCTTTATCTACTACCGAAACAGGCTGAGTTTCAATAACTTGAGGATTATAAACGAAGTCTGTGTCACTACCGAAGCTATCCCTGTGTATAATGGCTTGAGTAGAAGCCAGAGGCTCCATAATATATTCTTTCATTCCGATAAAGTTTTTGTAAGTCCAATCATTTTGGTATCTAATAAACATTTGAGTCGTCACATTTACCAGTTCTTGATTAGAAATTGCATATCCATAAAGTGATACATCAGCAGGATTTTTGATAACTTTCAAATTCCAGACTTGATTATCTATGTAATAATTTTTGCCATACTCATTTTTGAAGAAGGGGACTGCACTAGTTACATGATTAATCATTATTTGATCTCTAGAAAACAAACCTGACATTTTCACTCTTTGAATACCATTTTTCTTTCTTGTTAAAGCTTTGATTCCATACCATAAACCCATGCCACCAAATGCACCACCATAAATTACGGCTGGAGCCCAATCAAATTCACTCATTTTTTTTACACATTTTTGTCTTTCTGTTAAATCTGCTATTTTATTACAGTCTGTGTAATTTGTTCCATTATAATAATAAGTTCTGGGTGTACTGCTTGAACTCCCGCCGCTACTTCCACCACCGCCACCACCTTTATTATGTACAAGAACGTCATTAGCAAAGTAGTTATTGTTTGGAGTCACATTCAATAAGTTATATACCGTGAATTTACCGCTTTTATTTTCAATATTATTTATGACCGTGTTTTTTCTATCTTCATTAAATAATATATCTCCTACGGAAAGTTCAGATGCTGTCTTGATAACCAATACCCCCTCCTGGTATACATAAAAAGGATGTGTAGACGTAACTTCAATATTATTTATTAATAAAATATCATTGACTTCATATATATCTATACTGCCTATTTTCGAATTTATATAATTATTCTTTTCCAGGTCAAAACTAATTACTGTATCACCGGATTTCAAATCAGAAATATTTTTCTTACCTTCTGGCGTAGATATTTGTGTAGTACCAATGAAACAACCGCCTCCCTTGTTGTGTACTAGCATACCGTTGGCATAGAAATTATTATTTGGTGTCACATTTATTAGGTTGTAAACCTGTAAATCTTCTTGTATATGCTGAATTGTACTTATTACTATGTCTTGTTGATTATTTCCAATTAGAATATCTCCAGATTTTAAATTTTGAACTTCAACAATTATCGTTTCATCTCCTCTGTGTACATAAAAAGGATGAGTCGCAGTGACCTTGGTCTGATTATTAATAATGTAGTAGTCGGGAGATAAAAGTACATCTATTTGTGATATTGTACTTATTTCTTTAATATTTTTTTCAAAATTATAACTAATAATTTTATCTCCTTCTTTCAAATCGGATATTTTTTTATCTCCATCGGGAGTAGAAATTAATGTATTACCCTCGAAGCATCCACCACGGGCATAGACTTTATTTACAGAAAAAAATAATGGGATAAATAGTGTGACAATAAAGAGAAATTTAAATATTGATGATATTCTATGTTTCATTTAGTTGAAATTATTTCATCATTATAACTACAAGGTGTAATTGTTACAATTCTTTAATTCTCGATTGTTTTATGATTAATAAAAACTCTACTTCCTGATGGAATTTCATCGTTCGTAATTATGTCAAAAATTTCACTAACTAAATTTTCCTCTGTATCAGTTCTTTTTGCCTCATCGCCACTGACGAATGATTTTACGAACAAATCATCGTTATTGATAATGCCTGTATATAGAGCTATTACTTTAATCTTTTCTTCTTTTAAATATTTAGAGAAAGATTGTACTATAGAAAAAAGGGCTGATTGTGCTGCACAGAATAATACTTTTTCGGGATTTCCTGTAATACTTTCTGCCGAAATATTTACAATTATTTTACCTTCGTTCGGTTTTGTAATATTACAAAAATATTTTAAAAACCAGAATACACTTTTGAAATTAAAATTAATTGATTTTTCCAAAGCATCTTCATTAATATTATCTATAGAGTTCAATCCTGATGTGAAGCTATTGTTAATATAAAAAAAATCTAAGCTGACGTTTTGTTTAACCAAATCTAAATATACGCTGTTGATATGTGAATTCTTACTCAAATCAATTAGTTTATGCTGATAATTAGTATTACTAATTGATGATAAATTACCAGATAGACCTATAACTTTGTAGCCTTCATCTAATAATTTTTTCGCAAGTGCTAAACCAATTCCATTACTAGTGCCTGTGATTAGTGCTTTTTTTTGTTGTTGATCTTCCATTCTTCTAAATATTTATACTTAAGGGATATTATAGCAAGAGACACAATATTTTCTATGTTATACCGCTTAGCGGCATCTCGTCGGAATATTTAAAAACAAAGAATGGGAATGAACACACCCCGCCTTCGGCACCCCTCTTCCCAGAGGGGATTGGAAAACACA
>JBAXGO010000045.1:0-9397 GCA_037139335.1 bacterium | reverse complement strand
ATTACAGTATCTTATGTATCCCGTATTTGACTCAATACATATTTTAGAAAAATCCTAGAATGTTGGATGGTAACTCAGGACAGGCTTTGTTGAACCATGGTGTTGGATAACATTACAGTATCTTATGTATCCCGTATTTGACTCAATACATATTTTAGAAAAATCCGAATGTATATGTTGTAGTTACCAGTACTAAGTACTATAAAGAAAAGGATAAATGAACACCCCCCTCATCTTTCGCTAACCCCTTCCTCCCGTGGGGAGGAATTTTTAGAACACAAGCTCGGTACCCATCTTGTTAGAGAAGTCCAACGGGATCCTTCGACAGAGCCTGTACTGAGCCTGTCGAAGTACTCAGGATGACATATTCTTAACTCATAACTTTTATTCTTAACTCTTAATTTTTAATTTTTAATTTTTAATTTTTAATTTCAAACTTTTAACTTAATAAACAAGAAGTAAAAAGGGATGATATTTCTATCATCCCCTTCTTTAATTACTTTGACGAATGCTTTAGTTAACTCAGCATGACATCATCATAATTAGAATCTACCTACGATTGAGTAAGTGATTGTCTGAGCATATGTACCTGCAGGTGTTGTTGCAGATGGTGTTGCTAGATGTGTTACTAATGCTGTGTTGTCTGTATCAGTTCCTGCTGGAGAATTACCTCTTGTTGCTTCATATATTGAAGTAGCAGATGTTGCTTGGTAAGAAGCTGCGTTTGTTGCTACGTTTGCAGCAGATACTGTTACTGAACTTGTTGCTGCGATTGAACCTGCGTTATTACCAGTTACAGAACCAGGAACAATGCTAGCACCATATTTTTCTGTTCCTGCTGTCAATGATGCTGTTGAACCAGAATTTGCTGGAGTAAATGTATAAGTACCGTTGTATAAACCGTTAGCTGATGATGCATAAGATACTACGAAACCATTTTCTGCATTGGTTGCTACTTTCAATCTGTATTCACAATGATTGATAGATGATGTAGAAAGTGTTCCTAGATCACATGCTGCTGGGAATGTTGAAACTGCACCGTCTGATGATGATCTAATATCGAATGAAAGAGTTGGTGTTACTCTTGCTGTGATATGTACTTGGTTTGCATTACCTACATAAGCAAGACCTGTTGCACTATCTGCTGTAGCTACACCTGCTTGTGCAGAATACATTGCTATTGGAAAGTTGCCTGCTGCAGTTGGTGTCGTTAATTTGCTACCACCGAATGTGAAGCTAAGTGCTGTTGCTGAAGCAATTGTTGTCTTAGCTGTAAGTAATAATGTACCTGTACCTGATGATGTGAAATCCAATGAAGCTGGAAGACCAGTTACATCGCCTGATACTAATGCACCAGATTGACCGAATTGACTTCCACTTGCTGTTGCTGCTGCTGGCCATACAATTGAGATTGTATCGTTAGCGGCATAAGCATTTACACTTGTCCAACTTACTGTAACAGTTGATGTGCTGTTAACGGCTGAGTTTGAAAGTGCAACTGTCATATTTGCAACACCTGCTGCATTTACTGTACCTGCAGCTAAAGATAATACAAGACCACCAGTAGCTGCTACTACGGTTGCTTTTTTTAAAATACTTCCTACTGAGAAGTGTGACTTATTAGTCATGGGGCTGTTATTAATAAATAATATAAATAAATAACTGTCATAAAGTACCTTAAATCTATTCCTAAAGTCAATAGTTTAAAAAACATAAACTAAGAGATTAAAAAACAAAAAACAAAAAACATACATTGCTCTGAAAAGCTAAAAAACATTGAAGAAAAGATAAGAAACACGAAAGTCAAAAAAATATATTATTTTAAAAACATACAGAAAAATGAAAAGATAAAAGAGGGAGCAGTAAAAAAGAATGCAAAAAACTTCGTGATACTTAATGCTATGTATAACAAAAATATACGAAATATAAAAAAACAAATGAAGACAATGAAAAGCAATATACATAATTAGAGCAAAAAAATAGTAAAAAGAAAAACTACAGTATAAAAGTATTATTAGAAATGTTATGCATTTGCAAAAATAAAAATATATATAAAATATGAAAAATATTATTAATAAAAAAAGACACCAATTCGTTTGAATTAGTGTCTATAAAATTTGTAACTTAATTTACTCTTGTGTTTCAGAAATCTGAATATAAATTCTCTTTGGAGATGACTTTATTGATACCAAGTTTCTGATAGCATTAATGTTTTTTCCACTCTTCCCTATTACTACTCCCATATCTTCATTGTTTACGTGAATAATATATGTTTCGTCATAACTATTCATATTTTGTTCAATGATTACATCATTTGGATTTTTAACTATAGATTTAACTATATATTCTACAAAATCCTGAATGTTGGAGTTTTGATCGTTCATTTTTTTTCAAAAAAATTCTTTGCTATAGCTTTTACTGTATCTGAAGGCTGTGCACCTTTTGCTAACCAACTTTCATACTTTGTTTGATCCAATTTTATTGTTGAAGGATTTTGGATCGGATCATAAAAACCGATGTCTTCTATAGTTTCACCGTTTCTCCATCTTTCTGAATCCATAATTACGATTCTATAAGATTTCTGACCTTTTTTACCCTGTTGTTTTAATCTAATTCTTACCATATATTTTCTAAAATGCTCAGGTATTATACCAGCAAAGTTGGGTAACAACAATACTTAATAAGCAACCTATACTGTAAATAAAATAATACTAATAAATAATTTAACTCTTCGTCTTCTTCTCATCAATAGATACTTTTTCAAAAGATAGTCTTGCTGCTTCCTGTTCTGCCGATTGCTTACTTTTTCCCTTACCAACGCTGTAAGCTGTTTCTCCCACCATTGCAATTACTTCAAAAACTTTATCATGATCTGGACCTTCTTCACTTACTACTTTGTAATAAGGTGTCTGTTTAAAAGTTTCCTGTATGTACTCTTGAAATTTAGACTTCGGATCAATGTCCAATCTGTTATCAACAATATTTTTTAATTTCGAGTTTATATACTTATCTATAAATTCTTTAGCTTTGGCGAAACCTAAGTCAATATAAATAGCACCAATAATTGCTTCCACGCAATTGGCTAATATATATGGTCTACTTTTTCCCCCTGTAGATTCTTCACTGGAACTCATTATCAAAAACTGACCTAGATTCAATTCCACTGCTGTTTCTGAAAGACTTTCCGTTTTTACTGCCGCAGCTCTGAAGCTAGTTAAAAGGCCTTCGTCGTAATCTGGATATTCGTTGTATAGGTACTCAGTGACAACAATTTCCAAAACAGCATCGCCCAAAAATTCAAGTCTTTCATTATGTTTCACATTCTTTTTTTCGGAAAGAATTGATCTATGTGTGAGTGCTTCTTTAATTATTTCTTTATTATTAAATTGTATGCCTATTGTTTTTTCTAACTCTGGAAGCATAATTAGTTTTTTAATTTTTTTTCGTAAGCAGCTCCTAAGACACCTGCTACAAATGATGCACTGGCTTCATCTCCATATTCTCTCGCTAATTCTATAGCTTCGTCAACTGATACTTTATATGGTGTAATATCGGAGAAAAACGACTCTGCTAAAGACAATATTAAAATTACATGCTCAATGTTTTTTATTTCGTGAAGTTCTCTCTTTGCAGTATTTACAATCAATGAGTCAATTTCAGCTGAATTTTCTTCAGCTACCTTATTTATTTTACCAAAAAGTTCGGTGTCGTAAGTATAAACGTCTTCGGGAAGTTCTAAACTTGAGGGGTTAACCTTTTTTACATACATTGTTTCTACCAATTTCATTCTTGCCTTATGTCTGGGGTCTTTTTGGCTCTTCATCGGTTAGCAAATATTGTAGTTAAAAGGCTTATAGCCGAAAACTATTTAAATAATAATTTTGTTATCGTATTTACCGCAAAAAGGACATACTCTATGTGGCTTTTTGTAAGTACCACATGACTGACATTTTGCTATGGTTACTGTGTTTTTGAATTCTCTCACTAAATGAGATCTTCGTCTAGCTGTTCTTGATTTTGATGTTTTTCTTTTAACTACTTGTGACACGTTTTTTTATATTAATATGTATCGATCTGCAAATAAAATGCAATAATGTGCATAATTCAGGTCAGAGTATAGCATAGCAAAGAGCTATTTAAAATAGTGTAAAGATTGGGCTGGTTAAGTGGTCGTCATGCTCCTTTTATATTAATCTATCTATCTTTAATTTCTTCAACATAACTATCCATTATTTATTTTGATAAGTTTAACAATTCATCGAGTTTATTATTGGCATTAGGAGCTAACCTTTTTTTACTTGTTTGAAGCTTGTTAATCAGATCCATAAATATTTTTGATGATAGTTAAAATCTTTATTAATTATACCATAATATTATCTCTGACTTTTTAGCATTCCATATATTCTTTCATCCTCACTGCCCAATCGCCAGAAGGCTATTCCTCCAGCGTTATACTTATCTATGATGTAAAAACGTCTTAGCATAGTTTCTACATCTTGGTACCACATTGTTCTTTCTTCTGATCCCTTTGTAAATTTTAAAATTTTTTCATTGGAGTCTTTATTAAATTCTGGTATTAATTTTTGCGCTTTTATAATTTCGTCTATTTCATCATAAGTATATGCATATCTACTAGAACCATATGCGTAGGCGTAAAGTGGTTGGCCCAAAATTATTTTATCTGAAGTAGTTTTATCTAACGAGTATTTCAATATATTTTCTACCCAAAATATTGGTGAAACAGGACCTGGTTTATCTACAGCAGAATAATCGTATGCCATAACCCTTATTTCATCAGCGTACTTCCCTATTCTATTCCAATCTTGAACTTGTTTAGTTTCTGGCAAAACTTTTGCAGGTAGATCACTGTCTTTCGCAATAACCGTAATAGATAGAATCTTATTTCTATTATGAAGTTTATCGGCTAAATCTTGAATCATTGTGAAATATGGCTCTTTGTCCGTAAGATTTACTGATTCATAGTCTATGTCTATTCCGTCATAATCATATTTATCTACTTGGGATAACAAGAAATCTTGATGTACTTTGAACTTAGCATCATCAGCGAACATTGCTTGAAGTCCATTTTCGTCGAAGCTTATTATAGTCGGAATTACTTTCACCTTATTTCTTTTCGAAATATTCAAAAGATCCGAATCACCAGCTACTGGTCTCGAGCTGACTGTACCATCGGAATTCAAATCGTAATATACAGGGCTAATTTCAGTAAATTTATTTATATTATTGTAATAACTGTTTTTTCCGTTTTGATAATCAAATGCTGCGATCCAGCCAATAACTTTTTTGAAATTATATTCTTTCTTATAAACTTCATTATCTGATGAAATCAAGTTGTAATTTAATTCATATTTGCTTTCAGACATTTTGGAAGATAAGAATGAAAAATCCTTGCTAAAGAAAAAAAGGTATACTAAGGTGGAATTTAATATAACGAGAATCAAAATTGTGGAAATCATTGTCGTAATTTTTGTTTGTTTTGTCATTCGGAGTTATTTACTATATTATTATACCAAATATCTTGGGGAAAATTATCCACAAGGTTGAAAATCTGCCCCAAAAAAATTCTTTGGGATTATTACATATGATATAATCCTCTAGTTTTGTATCGTTAAATTTTTATATATTTTACAATTATGGCAGACGCACAAGTAGAAAAAACTAATAAGGGAAAGTCTCCTAAAGTTTCAAAAGATACCAAATCCAAAGATAAAGATAAAAATAAAGTGGTGACTCGACCAATTAAAAAGAGAAAAGTTAAGGTAGGGATAGAACTTCTTTACACTCCATTTGATAACAATAAAAGACAAATTAAAAAAATTCAAAAAGTTGTTAAACAAATCAACGAACTAGAAAAAAAATACGAAAGTTTTACTCAGGACGAAATGAAACAAGCTACTCAGGAATTGAGGGATAAAATGCAGGAAATTCTTCCTTTGGATAAAAATATTGACGCCCTTTTGAACAGTAAAACACCAGTTTGGTTTGAAACAAAACATGGTAAGGAATATTTAAAAAAGTTGATGAAAATTCTTCCTCAAGCATTTGCTGTATTTAGAGAAGCATCAAAAAGAGTAACCAATCACAGACATTTCGATGTACAAGTAATGGCAGGTATTGTCCTTTCACAGGGCAGACTTTCTGAACTTGCTACAGGTGAAGGTAAGACACAGGTTGCTGGTTTAGCCCTATATTTATACGCACTAGCTGGCAGAGGTGCCACACTTGTAACGGTCAATGACTATCTTGCTAAGCTTCATGCTGAATGGATGGGTCATATAATGGATTATTTAGGTATGAAGGTCGGCTGTGTAATTTCAGAATCTGCATATAAATTTGTAGCGACAGAAGAATTAGAAAAAAATGGAGTTGCTTCTGATGTTATAGAAAAAGCTCGTGATTTAGAAAGCACTTATGCCTTCAAAACAGGAAATGTCAGATTTGGTGCCTACCATATGAAGGGATATAACATGGTAGAAACTACCAAGAAGGAAGCATATGAATGTGATGTCACCTACTCTCTCAATTCTGAACTTGGTTTCGATCATTTGAGAGATAATCTTGTAAAAAATCATGAAGATACTAACCAACGTGAATTATTCTTTTGTGTAGTTGACGAAGCTGACTCTATACTTATTGATGAATCTAGAGTGCCTTTGATTATCTCAAATCCAAATGAGAGATCTAACGAATTGTACTATAAATTTGCACGTATTGTTTCGCAATTGTCTGATGGTGAATACGATGTTGATGAGAAAGACAGAGTTGCTACACCAAATGAAAAAGGAATTGAGAAATTAGAAAGATTGCTTGGAGTATCAAATATCTTTGATGACAATGTTCTAGCCCATTTTT
Source organism: bacterium (assembly GCA_037139335.1). GTDB lineage: Bacteria > Patescibacteriota > Dojkabacteria > JAOAGR01 > JBAXGO01 > JBAXGO01. Next base: position 2,524 of record JBAXGO010000045.1, on the reverse strand, counting down.
TGAACAATGCTATGCAGGCTAGATTTATGTTTCACAAAGATAAGGAATATATTGTAAAAAATGGTGAAATATTACTAGTCGATGAATTCACGGGACGTACACTTCAAGGTCGAAGATATAGCCATGGTTTGCATGAAGCTATCGAAGCTAAAGAAAATTTACCAATCCAGAAGCAAAGTTCTATTGCTGCATCTATTACGTATCAGAATTTCTTTCGTATGTTCAAAGTACTTGCTGGTATGACAGGTACTGCTGTTACAGAAGCCGAAGAATTTCATAAAATATACAAACTTGATGTTGTAGTTACACCTACCAATAGACCAGTGGTTAGAAAAGATTTAACTGATGTAATTTACAAAACAGAAAAAGCAAAATTTAATGCTGTTTTAGAAGATATTAAAGAAAGACATGCTAGACATCAGCCAGTACTAGTTGGTACAGCAAGTGTTGATAAATCTGAAGTATTGTCTTTAATGTTGGCAAAAGAAGGAATTAAACATGAAGTTCTCAATGCCAAGAATCATATGAGAGAAGCAGAAATTGTAGAACATGCAGGAGAAAAAGATGCTATTACAATTTCCACAAATATGGCTGGTAGAGGTACTGACATCAAATTGGGAGATGGAGTTGTAGAATTAGGTGGTTTACATGTAATCGGTACAGAAAGACATGAGTCCAGACGTATTGATAATCAGTTGAGAGGTCGTGCAGGTCGTCAGGGTGACCATGGTTCATCTAGATTTTACGTATCTCTAGAAGACAGATTGATGAGAGTCTTTGGTGGAAATATTGTTAAAAAATTTATGGATATGACCAGAATTCCAGAAGATTTTCCTATTGAAAATAAAATTATTGCTAGAACTATTACTTCTTCTCAAAAAAGAATGGAAGGTAATAATTTCGACATTAGAAAAACTCTTGTTGATTACGATAATGTTCTTAATACACAAAGAAAAATTGTATATAAAAGAAGAAGGAATATATTGAAGAAATCTAGTGAAGATCCACTATTTATCAAGAAATATATTCACAAAAAATTAGCTCAAAGAGTTAAGGCTCTTGTTTTGGACGCAACTATAGATAAGAAAAAGATTACTAAATCTGTAATAGAAGATTTACTAAAAAGATTTAAAGATATCTTTGGTGTTGAACCAATATTTGATGATGTAATTACTAAAAAACTAGAATCAAAACCAGAAGTTTGGTTGGAGCTTTTAACAACTAATCCTTCAAGAGAAAAATGTATAGAACAATTCAGAATTTTTCTTGAAAATGCATATGCATATAAAGAAGAATTAAATGGTTCAGAATTTACAAGAAAAATTGAACAAAATCTTTTACTAGATTCCGTAGATCTCAATTGGCAAAGTCATTTGGACGCAATGGATGATTTGCGACATACGGTAAATCTACGAGCATATGGACAGAAAGATCCTCTTGTAGAATATAAAAACGAAGGCTTCGATCTATTTCATGAAATGTTGGATCAGATTGATGGTGATGTTATTTCTAGAATTCTTAGAATTAATGCCATTAATGTGTCAGAACGAGAATACCAAGCTGTAGATCTCAATGCCATAAATAATGCGGTTGAGACAATCAAAAATGTCAGATCCGTAGCAGGTTTCAGACCAGCTGGCGACATTCTTTCTGATAAATCAAAAAGAAAAAAAGATAAGAGAAAAAACAAAAACAGAAGAAAGAAATAAGTTTATAATAAAATCCCTATTTTGCATTAATGCTCTCCCTTTTTAGAAAGTGATAGCTCAAATTATTTAATAATATTTATTTGTAACTATTTAATACGTAATTAGCCCTTCGACAGATGTCCGTTAGGACAGAGAGGTTATTGTCTTCATTCTCCAATCCTCTCCTTCGAAAGGAGAGGTGCTGAGCAAAGCGAGGCGGAGAGGTCAGATTCCTGCTTTCGCAGGAATGACAGTGCTGAGCTCATATTATTCTCCCCTTTTAGAAAAGGGGAGATGTCACGCATAGCGGGACAGAGAGGTTATACTTCATTGTTTATTACACTTTTCATATACAAGATTACATAATCAATATTATTGAAAATATCTTTGTTGTGTATTCGAATTATTCTTATTCCTAAGCTATTTAAATATTTAGCTTTTTCATTATCTCTTATAATTATTGGTAAAAAATAATGAATACCACCATCAACTTCAATAGCAAGTTTTATTTCAGAACAATAAAAATCAATCACATACTCACCTATACTATGTTGTCTTCTGAATTTATATCCATCAATTTTTTTATTTCTTATAACAAACCATAATCTTTTCTCTGCTGGTGTAGAGTTTAGTCTTAGTTTCTTTCTAATAAATTGAAGATTTTTAATGTTACTTTTTATCATATATGTTTAATGTTTTTTAAAGATAACCTCTCTGTCCTAACGGACATCTCTCCTTTTTTAAAAGGAGAGAAAGGGAAAATAAAAAAATGCAAAAATGCGATAACCTCTCTGTCCTAACGGACATCTCTCCTTTTTTAAAAGGAGAGAAAGGGA
>JBAXGO010000044.1:0-9622 GCA_037139335.1 bacterium | reverse complement strand
AGATGTCCGTTAGGACAGAGAGGTTATAAGGGGTTTGTATAGGAACAGGCGGGGGGTGTTCATTTTCCCAATTCTCCCCTTTTATGAAAGGGGAGATGTCCGTTAGGACAGAGAGGTTATAAGGGGTTTGTGTAGGAACAGGCGGGGGGGTGGTCATTTTCCCAATTCTCCTTTTTTATGAAAGGGGAGATGTCCGTTAGGACAGAGAGGTTATAAGGGGTTTGTATAGGAACAGGCGGGGGCTATTAAAAAAGGTTACTCGTGTCTTGCATAGGAACAGTAAGATTATTTTTGATAATAAATAGTTATTTTATAAATATGAAAAAGCAGTTTAATACAATAAAATTTAAATTAACATTATGGTTTACCATACTAATAATTTTTGCATCATTATGTTCAATCTTCATTATCAATTCTGTAGTTGCGATAAATAAAAATCTAAGACCTATAGCACCACCGACAGAATTTAATAATATGAAAGCGCCAGAACGTATTTATCAACAAAAGTTTATAGATAAAGTTCAGGAAGAAAGAGATATTGTTGAGAATAGGATTTTTTGGGCATCAACAATTGCAATATTATTCAACGTTTTATTTGCATCAATTAGTACTTACATTGTGATTAAGATTTTATTATCACCACTTCAAGAAATTAATAAATTAATTAGTGAAGTTAATGAAAAAGTAATTTATACTAAGATAAATTTTAATAGCGATAGTGAAGAAATTATCGAATTAGTGACAAACTTCAATAATATGATGCAACGATTGGACAAGGCTTTTGAGAGCCAAAAACAATTTGTTCAAAATGTATCACATGAAATAAAAACACCACTTACCGTAATTAAAACAAATTTAGAAACAATTTTGCTAGATGAGAAAGCAACAAAGGAAGAAATTAACGATTCAATAAAGACAGCAATAAAATCTATAAACGATCTAAATGCACTTTCTGAAGATTTACTTCTACTTTCTTTAATGGATAAAAATAACATAGTATCAGAACAAATAAGATTAAATCCAATAATTATAGATTTAGTACAAGATTTGCAATCATCTGCTGAGAAAAAGAACATTTCAATTGTTATTAATGGTAATAGTAATAGAAATATTTTATGTAATAAGCATTTATTAAAAAGAGCTATTTCCAATATTATTGAAAATTCCATAAAATATTCTCCAATAGCTACGAAAATAACATTAAACATTATAGATAAATCAAATGAAACGATTATTGAAATAATTGATGAAGGTTCTGGAATACCAGAAGAGCAATTGAGCAAAATTTTTAATCGTTTTTTCCGAGCTGATAATTCCAGATCTAGAGAATCAGGTGGCAGTGGACTAGGTTTAGCTATCACCAAAGAAATAATAGACCATGTTCACGGATCAATAAATTTTTCTAATTTACATCCAGGTTTAAAAGCTGTTGTTATTTTACCAACTATAGAAGAATAGACTAGATAAGATTTATTACTGAATTTTACCTAGTTTTAACCAACTACTTACTATAGTTTAACCTAACAATTGATAAATTAGTTTTTAATTTTAAAATATGAGTAAAAGTTTTAATTACAAAAAGTGGATGCCAGCAATTATAGCCTTCGGATTAGCAATAGTTCTTGCAATTGGAATAACTATTTTCTATTTTGTGAATAATAAAGCAAGTTCTGAAAACACACCAAAACAAATTTCCAATAATGTACAAGGAGGAAAATCAGTATCAGGACGAGGCGCACGAGGTAGACTAGGCGGGCCTGGTGGTATTGGAGATTTATCTCAAATTTGTGAAAAAGAAAAAAATACACCTTCAAATATTCCAAGCAGAACTGGTGTTCCACAAAATAATTTTAATGAATTCCAAAATAAAGTAACAGAAGTTTGTGCCGATGGAGTATTAACAGATTCAGAAAAACAAGAATTACAGGATTTATTAAAAAATATACAACCACCATCACGTGATAATTTTCAACCTTAAATAATTATTTATTAAATATAAAATATGGATTACATACTACAGGTAAAAAAAGTTTCAAAGAAATATAAAGATAAAGGTACAGAAGTTACTGCATTATCTAATATTTCATTTGACTTAAAAAAAGGTGATGATTTGGCAATAATTGGACCATCAGGATCGGGTAAAACAACTTTATTACAAATTATGAGCGGACTAAGTCAACCAACAAGTGGAGAAGTTCTAATAAAAGGTGAACAAGTCCATAAAGGCGGTGACAATAAAATTTCAGAATTTAGAAATAAAACAATAGGATTTGTCTTTCAAAATATTTATCTACAAGATTATTTTACTGCGAAAGAAAACGTAATGCTTCCAATGCTTATAAATAATGTTCCAAGAAAAGAAGCAAAAAAAAGAGCTGAAGAACTTTTGGAATTAGTAGGTTTGAAAGATAGGATGAATCACAAACCAAATAAACTTTCGGGTGGAGAAGAGCAGAGAGTTGGAATTGCAAGAGCCTTAGCTAATAATCCTGAAATATTAATGGCTGATGAACCTACTGCAAAATTAGATAAAGATAATCGTGACAAAGTGCTAGAAATACTACAGGATATTAATAAAAAAGGAATTAGCATAATTGTAATTACACACGATGATGCGTTTTCGAAAATTTTTAAAAACGTGATGAGATTGGAATTAGGAAAAATAAAGAATATAAATTTTTAACTTATAAAAATAATGAGAATACTAAGTTTACTGCAAATAAATGCGTTTAAACTCAGACAACATAAAGTAAAAGCTATGTTTCTGATTTTACCAGTTTCAATATTAATGGTTTTGACAATAGTAGTATCAAGCCAAGTCGCTAATTTCAAAAGTGCTGCCGATGAAAGCATTTTCGGAACTATCAATAATCAAGCCACATTGATTAATTTATCGAAGACTGTTGATTTCACAGCTAATAGAGGACCACAGCAACAATCATTTAATAGCGAGAATCAATTTACAGGTAGCGATATCGATAAAATTACAGCAATATCAAATGTAACTTCTGCATCTATAAATTCTCAAGTACCTGTAACAAATGTAAAGACAACAGATTTATTTGCTGATAAAACTTATAATATAAGCAATATAAACGAAATAGATAAATATAGTGCAAGTTTATACACTCAAGAAGATTTCACATATACAGAAGGTCAGGCAATTCCAATTATTTTGAATGCAAATACATTCATGGAACAAACAGAAAATTGGAATGGACAAACCAGTATTGCCGTTACATTTAACAGAGGAACTAGACCCAATACTAGATCAACAGGAACTTCCGCACCAAATCAAGATCCATTAAGTGGTACAAATTCTCCAATAAAAACACAAGCAATTGCATACGATAAAAGCACATTAATTGGAAAAACATTTACCGTAACAGTAGGTGGATTATCTGCTATTCAGGATTATACAATTACACAAGCTTCTGGCACTTTAACATTTACGAAATTAACAGCTGACGAAATTAATACAAAATTAGCAACAGAAAAAACCGACATAAGTAAATACTGGGACTATGACAAGCTAAATACGCCTCAAACTTATACTTTCAAAGTCGTAGGATTAATTGAAAGTCAGGGAGATAATAAGACATATATTCCAGCTGACTTTGCCGATGTAGTTGTAAATAAATATGTACAAAATCAATTAAGCGCTAGAAATACTACGGATATTCCGACAACTGATTTAAACAGCACATATAGAGGAATAACATATGATGGAACACAACTAACTTCAACATCTAACGGTTTTGGTGGTTTTGGCGGAAGAGGTGGGCGAGGTGGATTTGGAGGAGGAGCTAATATGCCTCGACCTGGTGAAAATCAGACATCAACAGCATCATATAATATTCCAGGATTAGTAATCTCATTATCTGCTGACGGTCAAGAAACAGTTGAAGGGGTTTCAACTGATGCTGATGTTTATAAAAACTCTGTAAAGACAGGGACTTCCATTTCTCTGAAAATAAATAGCGTATATGATAGATCTCAAGTTGTAAAAGATTTGAACACCGCTGGATATGCATATCAGGATATAAATAATTTAGACGTATTTAATAATTTGAAAAATACTCTTAGTTCAATATCAACAGGCTTAACGATATCATTCACCATATTATCAATAGCAGTAATAATTTTTGCAATGTCAAAATTCGTTTCTGATAGTAGAAAAGAAATCGGAATTTTCCGTGCAATAGGTATGAAAAAAATTCATATAATAATAATGTTTACTACACAAGCATTATTATATACAGCAATTGGTTTCATAATTGGAGGAGGATTAGGAATTATATTAAACCAAGCATCAGCATCATTTATGAATTCATGGTTTGATTCATTGATAATGAAAACAATTAAACAAACATATAACGTAGTAAATGCAGTTGATACTAGTATTTTTACACGATTATCATGGCAGACAATTGAATACTACAGCATCGCATTATTAGTAATTACACTCGTAATATCATTAATACCTGCACTCAGAGCATCAAGTATCAGTCCAGTAGAAGCTATAAAAGGAGAGTAATTTTGTAAAAGATTCTCCCCTTTTAAAAAGTGATAGCTATAATTATTTGTAAATATTTATTTGAAACTATCTAATACGTAATTAGCCCTTCGAGAGATGTTTGTTAGGACAGAGAGGTTAGATTCCTGCTTTCGCAGGAATGACAGAAGGGGGTTGTGTTTTTCAATCCCCTCTGGGAAGAGGGGTGCCGAAGGCGGGGTGTGTTCAATATATTCTCCCCTTTTATAAAGTGATAGCTCAAATTATTTGTAAATATTTATTTGTAACTATCTAATACGTAATTAACCCTTCGACAGATGTCACGCTAAGCGTGACAGAGAGGTTAGATGCCGCTCAGCGGCATGACAGATCCGCGGGAGGACGCATCAAAAACTCCTACTTCACTTAAGTTCATTATAAAGAAAAGACCGAAGAATTTACTTTTTAACCATAAATTTTTAACTGCCCCAAGGCTTTTTTGCCACGAGTAACAACTGCTGGCGATCCAACTCGGACTTCGTCTTTTATTCTTTTTAATATTTTTTTACTTAATCCATTATTTCTTTCTGCAATATCCGCCAAGGTCTGAATAGAAAAAACTCTAACGATACTACTGTTCGTTGTGTCAAGAAATTGAAAAAGAATTTGAACAACTTTTTTTTCTTCACTTGGTGTTAACTCAAGATACGAAAACATTTGTGCTAGATGCCATTGAACTTCTTGTTGATTAATCATCGATACTTTGCCTAATAATAACTTTTTATAAGGCTGCAATAGTTCTGGTTTTTCTAAAGAAATTTTTTCCAATGCATCTGCACTTCTCATTCTCATTCCAGGATCTTTGGAAAAAAGGCATGGAAATAATTCTTTAAAAAGTGAAGGTTCCTTGAGTACTTTTTTTACCACTGCATTGGAGTTACCAATAGTACGCAAGTCACCTTTTAATAATTGATCAAGTATCGAAGCCATAAGACATTAAATATAAGTTATATAATAACAATTTTTTTAATGAATTACACGTCTAGCATATTTATTAGTATAATAAACTATATAATTTTCAAAAGCTTTTTAATTGTATTATTCCAATCTTCATGATTTTTTTTCAGAAAATAATCTTCTTCGTCAGGTGATGGAATTTCAATATTAAGACTTTGTTTTTATCGACCATATCTTTTTCTTTTTGAAGTTGGATTTGATGCAGCACGCTGTTGTATCGGAGTCATTTCTTCAAGACTCAATTCTCGACTCCACTTTTTTTGAGAAGATATTACTGTATTTCCTGATCTTTGTTCTGTAACAACGGTTGTACTTGCTTCTGATTGTATAGGCTCTAATACTTGAGATTCAGGCTTAATTTGTAATTTATTAGCACTCAGCTTTCTCCTTACAATCTCAGCACCAGTTAATGCAGCTATAGCAAGTGACATAAGCATAAAAGTATTTCCCTCTAAAAATTCAGCCTTACCAATAGATTCCCCAGTATGATATAAAAGTCCACCAGTTAAGCAAGCCTCTGCTCCAAATAAAGGAATATTGTAGTTTCTCATAATAAAAGAATAAAAATATATACATATATGTTTGAGGGGGGACAGATTAAATGAATCATTTTCATTTGCCTTCTTTTGATTTCATCGCTAGATATTCAGCTGAAAATAATTCTGAAAGTGCCAAAGATGTTTTTTGATTACCATCTGCATCATAAACAACAACCGATTGTTCTTTATTCGGATTAAATACTTTTCGAAAGAATTCTTCTTTTTTCAACCCGTCTCTAATAACCATTGCTATGTTTGGCAATTCAAGTTTAAGTCTCAAATCTTCAAGATCTTGGTAATGCTCTTCTGATAATGAAAAACGACGTATTTCCCCTTTTGAAACTAAACTGCTTAGTACTCTTTTTAGTCTTGTATTGAAACTTCTTGGATTTTTTAACTCATTTAACTTATTTATTGTATATTTTCTTGTTGCATCAGATGGAGTTAGTGTATCAAAATATCCAGAAAAGTTTGTATTACTTTCTCCATTATTGAATTTCTGAATTTCCCATGTATCACGAGGATTTAAATAACTAAAAAAGCTTGCTTTTAGTAAAGCACTTTTAATTAAACTTGAATATGATTCTCTTTCACCATGAGCACCTCTCAAAAGCATTTTATCTATTGCTTTTGTAACTTGACGCGTGAAAGTCAACTCAATTGTTCTTCCGTCCATATAATAACGAATAAATTATTTGCGCGATTATAGCAAAATTATACTCGTCCACCAAACGAACTCTCGCAGACATCATCGATAAAAGCTTAGTACGAAGGGGGTTGTAAGCTATGGTATATGGAATTTAATACTGAAATTATTCAATCTTAGCTGATTTTTCTAAATTATGCTTCATACATAATAGCCGAACATTAAGTGATGTATAACTTGTGCCGCCTTTGGAGAAAGGTAATTCGTGATCAAAATGTAGGTTTTGTTTTGACCCACATATCACACATTTTCCACCATCTCGTTTCCATACTTCTTTCTTTACCTCACTCGGTATAATTCGTGTATGTTCTAATTTATTAGGACTTAATTCCACATTTTGCGTCATTGAGAGTTGCATTTCAAAACGATAGACATTACGACCATTATGCGAGACTATCGAGTAGTTAATTAAATTAAACATTCCTTTTAGTGACCAAATACCAGGTAATATTTTTTCATAAATTTTAACTAGTTCGGGACGACTATTACTTTTTTTAAATTTTTCAATTGCTCTAATAAATTTACCATTTTGAGTTAACTTTCCTGAAGGCAGATACATTGATTGATCTTCTTTCTTTGGCTCGCTATCAACTTTTTTTGGAATATCATGTCCTTCATAAATAACAGTCAAACCATCATCTAAAACTTTGTCAGTATAAGGTGCATTTTTTCTCTGAGACATTAAAACTAATGAATAATCTGGTTTAAATCTGAAGTTCATTCCCCTTTGTAAAGTTTGAGTATTCTCAATATCGCACATTTCACGATATGAAAAAATATCATCTCGAATAATAATTTTAGTTTTCATCGAATTGTAGAAAATTTAACTATTCAAAGTTTTACTACGAAACAAGTAATACTCGCTCTAGATTTTAACATTTTAGACTAAACTCGTCATCTATATAAGAATTTTTTATCCCAAATTCTTTTGTTATAATTCAGTTAACTTTTATAAAAAATATGATCAATCTTTCAGATATACAAAATAAGCTTATAAATTCCAATAAATTTTGGATTGTATTTACAGGTGATTCTATAACTAGCTGTGAATGGGTGCATCCGAATTGGAGAGAGATTGTAGAATATGTGCTGAAAGAAGAAATGACCAAATACATGGATGGTGACTGGATAACATCAGAATGGGGAATTCGGGCTTTTAATTTTGGATATGATGGATCTACAACTAAAGATATTGTACAAAAGATTGATACGATACTTAGCGTGAATCCAGATTTGGTAATTGGTCTAATGGGAAGTAACGATCCAACTTTGGATGTTAGTGTTGAAGAAAGTATTGCTAATATTAATAAAATTATTGACGCTGTAAATAATATTAATACAAAAATAGTTTGGGCTAATTCCACACCAGCGGGTGAAGCATCGCCAAAGAATGCAGAATATGAGTCATATGCTATTGCTTTAATAGATTCTATAAAATCAAGTTCGGAAACTCAGATTATAGATATGTTTAATATTTATAAACAATTTCCTTTGGATAAAATTTTCACCTTCATATCCGAAGAAAACATTGTAGAAAATATTAAGGAAGGCGAAATAGACCTACAGCACCCGAACCAACTTGGCAACGCATATATAGCAAAAGTAATGTTAAAAGAAATATTTGGCATAGAATTTGATCCTGAAGAATATATAAGATCCACACTCGCTGGAGATAAATTGCCTAGTTATTGAGTAAGTTTTTATCACTCTATAATCAGCCACATACCGTTATCATGCCCTCGGTTAATATCAAGACTTGCCGAATAAAGTTTATCAAAAGTTGTTTTGACTCGACGTTTGTAGTTACTGCCGTCATATAGCCACAAATCAGAGCCTTCCTTCAAAGCCACAACATAATGATAACCCTGACCGATTTCTTTATTTCTTATTTTATACCAATCTACATTTATTAAAACTGGTTTATGAAAAAGTTCTTTTTCTGTAGGAGCCCTTCCTATAAATTTTCCATAAGTCGAATATTCATTAATGCTATCAAGTAAAACTTTATTTTTTTCTGAAATTTTCACACCATTAGAGTAGAGAACAGTTCGCATATTCTTTTTTTCTAAATATATCGCTAACTCCGTAATTAAATTTCCAAAAGAATGTTTCGTCAACAATTGCTTTATTTCTTTTGTTGTCGGATATTCATCGTAATAAGATAAGATCGTTTTCACAGCCACTATATGACAGCTCCGGTTATCTTTTTGTAAAAAATATCGCATTATATTTTAAAATAAATAATTATATAATATTTAACCTATAAGAGGGGCTGTTGGATTAATCTTTTAAAACTATTTCCGCCTTTATAACTTTTAATTTCTTTTTCTCGCTTCATGGCATCTCCTTTATTTTCATATTCTTCTGTATGAATTATTTCGTATGGAAGGTATTTTCTCAATGAAGGTGTATTACCATTATTATGTTCGAAAAGTCGACGGGAAAGACCACTGGTATATCCTATATAATATCTGTTGAAATTTACACTTTTGAGGATGTAGACATAGTACATGGGAGGTAGAGTTTATAATTTTTATTCTGGGGAACAGGGATTCGAACCCCAATAAACGCCTCCAAAGGGCGTTGTCCTACCATTAGACGATTCCCCAAATTATTCTGTTATAAACTCTTCTTTAAGTCTCCCTCTAATAGCTCGAACCTCAATAAATCCCGCTCAGCGGGACTGTCCTACCATTAGACGATTCCCCAAATTAACATTAACCTAGAATTATAGACCAGAACGAATAAAACAGTAATGTAATATTTTTGGCTATAAATTATACACTAAGAGCCTTAAATTATCTATAACGCGAGTTAGCTCATACAAAATGTCATCGAGAGGATACTTGTTAGCTCATAAATAGG
>JBAXGO010000043.1:0-9699 GCA_037139335.1 bacterium | reverse complement strand
GTAATATTACTTTGTTGTATAGGTATTCTTTGTGAAGTTGTGGGTAAGGTGTAGTCTTGTTAGAGGGGACTGGTAAAGGGGAAATGAACACACCCCGCCTCTTCTTTCGCTAAAGCTACAGAATAAAAGTGGTTCATATGCAAACCCCTTCCTCCCGCTCAGCGGGAACCCTCCCGAGGGAGGGAATTATATTCAATAATAACCTTTGTATTCTAAACTTTTAATTTTTAACTGATAAACATAATATTGTATATACTCATTGTTAATGATAAAGTTTCGTAGATTACACATAAGCTTTATGCCAGATAGAAATTTAAAATATAAATTTGATAATTTTTGTTACGATAGTTTCGAAATACTTAAAGATCAAAATAAATTTATACTTCATTTTTCTGTAGATGATAAGTATAGTTTTTCGCCCGAGTATGAAATTAATTTAGATAATTTATCTGATATTTCTCAAATTGAATATGAGATTTTTACTTTTGGATTATCAGAAATTCCTTCTTATTACAAAACTTTTTGTGCCTCTAAAATAATCATTAATGCTGGTTACTTAAATAATGATCAAATATTATTTTGGCAAAATCTCTTTGAAAAAGGTTTAGGAGAATTTTTTTATAAAAATCAAATAGACTTTAGAAATTTAATCAACATTTCATGTAATTCGGATAGATTTAAAGATAGAACTTTGGAAAAAAATAGATACGAAGAAATTAAAGTACTAGTTCCAATTGGTGGCGGAAAAGATTCTATAATTACTGGTGAAATGATGATTAATAAAGGAATTAATTTCTCTTGGTTTTCACTAGGTGATGATAATACAAGAAATAATGTAATTAAAATATCTGGCAATAATAAAGTTTTTTCTATTAGCAGAGATATAAATATAAATTTTTCATTAATTAAACAATTAAATAATGAAGGTTTCCCCAATGGTCATGTGCCAATATCGAGCGTATTTGCTTTTGGTGCTGTAATAATAGCTAAACTACATGGTTTTTCTTATATTGCGATTTCGCAGGAAAAAAGCGCAAATATAGGTAATGTTGAATATTTAAACACGAATATCAATCATCAATATTCCAAATCATATGAAGCAGAACTTGCCATACATAATTATATAAATACTTACATATCGAAAGATATTAATTACTTTTCGGCATTGCGCAATTTAAATGAAATTCAAATTTCAAAACTTTTTTCTCAATATAGTAAATATTTTAATTCATTTATTAGTTGTAATAAGACTCAAAATCAATCTGTCTGGTGTGGTAATTGTGCCAAATGTGCCTTTACATACCTAATATTAAGCCCTTTCATAAACAGAAATATATTAATAGATATATTTAAAAAAGATTTACTGAATGATCCAGAATTGTTATCTCTATATCGAGAATTAGCCGGTGATGAAAAGATTAAACCCTTTGATTGCGTTGGAACATTCGAAGAAGTTTCACTTGCATTTTATCTTACATATGAAAAATATTTGAAAGAAGACTTAGAAATACCTTTTATTTTGAAAAACATTGATGTAAAAAAAGGAGAAAAAAATTTAAACTTATTAACAGAAATAAATAGTGAACATATTATTCCTGAATTTTTATTAACATGATTGATACAGTTGCCATCATTGGATTTGGTGCAGAAGGGAAATCGCTATATGAATATTTCAAAGATAAAGTAATAGAAATTCATATTTTTGATGAGAAAGTTACTGAATTTCCTGATGATGTTGTTATTCATAACGATTTGAATATACCTGCATATTTTGATGTTGTTTATAAATCACCTGGAATACCAGTATTTAAAATAACATTTGCTTCAAAGGATACTAAGATTAAAGGTTTAGTAAATATTTTTTTTGAAAAAGCAAAAGGTAAAATAATAGGAGTAACAGGGACAAAAGGGAAAAGCACTACGACAAGTCTTATTTATCATATTTTAAAGGAATCAGGTTTAGAAGCTGAAATAGCAGGAAATATAGGTATTTCTGGTCTTGATCTTTTAGCTAAAGATAATGAAAATATGATATATGTTTATGAACTAAGTAGCTATATGTGTGAAATGCTTGATAGTTCGCCACATATTTCGGTTTGGACGAATTTCTTTGATGATCATTTGGATTATCATTTATCTAGAGAAAATTACTTTAATGCGAAAGCAAATATTACTAAATATCAGAGTAATGATGATTTTTTTATTACAATTAATGACTTAGATTATATTGAAACAAAAGCAAATAAAATTATAGTTAATACTAAAAATTTACGTCATTTTGAAACAAAACTTCTAGGTGAACATAATCAAATAAATTGTAATTTAGCATATCATGCTTCATTATTGGCTGGAGTTTCTGAGAATAATATTTTAAAAGCGATAAAGACTTTTGAACCGCTATCCGGAAGATTAGAAAAAGTTTTTTCTAATAATAAAATTACTATTTATGAGGATTCATTAGCTACAATTCCAGAAGCTACTTGGGCAGCTATAGAATCATTGAAAAATATTGATACATTAATTTTAGGTGGTCAAGATCGAGGAATTGATTTCGAAGACTTTGCCAACAAATTAAAGGAAACAAATATTAAAAACATTATAATTTTTCCTGAAACTGGAATGAAAATGGTCAAGTATGTACTAGATAGAAATATTATCGAAGTTAATAATATGGAAGAATGCGTAAAATCTATTTTTAAAATATGCAATGGAATTTGTCTATTATCGACTGCATCTCCAAGCTATAACCTATTTAAAAATTATAAGGATCGTAGCGATCAATTTAAATCATGGATTAAAATTGTAAGTAAGCACTAAGTTGATTAAGATGTGTTAGAATGACCAAATAAGAGGCGCAAATATGTTAATACAAGATATTTTTCTAAAAACAAATATTTATTCAGAAATTGAAAATATTTCGATAGACCATATTTCATGCGATAGCCGTAATGTTATTAAAAACACATTATTTGTAGCATACAAAGGTGTAGAATCTGATGGACATGATTACATTAATGACGCAATATCGAAGGGAGCTACGGTAATTGTTGGTACCGAAGATTTTAGTAAAATTGAAAATAATGGAACATTACACGAGTTTAAAGATTATAAAAAAGACTTCCCAGTCTATATTCAAGTAAAAAACGGAAGAATTGCATGGGCTCAAATTTGTGCAAATTGGTTTGGAAGACCTCAAGATAAATTAAAATTCATTGGAATTACAGGTACAGATGGCAAAACGACTACGTGTAATATGATTTATAGTGTTTTAAAAGAAGCAGGGTTAAATGTAGCAATTTTATCTACAATTAATTCACCAGGCTTACATGTTACAACACCAGATGCCTTTAATTTACACAAATTTCTACTAGAATTCGTTAATAATGACTATGAATGGGTTATTTTGGAAACAACTTCTCATGCCTTAGCATATAACAATGTCTTTGGAATTACATATGAATTTTCTGGATTAACGAACATTTCCCCAGAGCATCTAGATTTTCACAAAAGTTTTGAAAATTATATAAATGCAAAAACAAAATTATTTTTACAATCTAAACATTGCATACTTCCTAACAATGAAACAGGAAAAATAGTATCTGATAAATTGAAATACATTCGTTCACATACAATAATAGATTTTCCTGATGGTGAGAGTAATAATTCGGAATATTTTTCATCGTCAATATTTCCTGATTCAATAGATGTGATTTTTTATAATAAAAATAATTGTCCTACGGACATAAATTTAAGCATGCCTGGAGAACATTTTTTATATGATGCAGCAATTGCATCTGTAATTGCAAATAATTTAGGTATTAATAATAAAATTATTAAAATAGGTCTTGAAAAAGTTAAAGATTTGAAAGGGCGATGGGAAATAACATTTGATAAGAATTTTACAATAATTGTAGATCATTCTCATACTCCGAATGCAATTTCTTCTGCATTGGAAGCATCAAGACAGTATATGGAGAAAAAAAGATTGAAAGGTAGATTAATCCATATCTTTGGTTCTGCAGGAGAAAGAGATGCCGTAAAAAGAGTAAACATGGGCATATCTTCAGCTAAATTTGCAGATATTTCAATTATTACATCAGAAGATCCTCGTAGAGAAGAAATTAAAAATATTAATATTGAGATTGAAAAAGGTTTGATATCTCTAGGTTTTGTTGAATCAAAAGATTTTGGGAATATTAAAAATAAAACATATTACGATATTCCATGGCGTGGTTCAGCAATTTCATTTGCAATAAATAAAATTCTACAAGCGGGAGATCTATTATTAGTAACTGGAAAAGGTCATGAAGAATCAATGTGTTTTGGTACTATAGAATATCCATGGACAGATCAAGAGTGTATTAATAAGAATTTACAATTATTAAATATTGCATAATTATTACATAAACTATCAATCTATAATTATAGTGCTATACTGTAAATCAAAGAAGATTGTGATATGGATGAAAATATTGATGAAATAAATTCAATAGAAGAACCACAAAGGAGGAAATTCAGTAAAATATGGATAATACTTATTATATTTGCATTGATTATAAATTCTATTGCATTATTTTTCTTTCTTAATAACACTTCAGGTAAAAGCAAATCAGTACCACTAATTACGCCAACACCAAAGATATTGTACGAAGAAGGAATTATGGGCGATAGTTCAATGGAACCATTAATAAAATCTGGAGAAAAATATAAATACGTTAAGTATGAAAATTATTCAAAATCTTTAGTAAAAGGAGATATCATAATTTACAAAATAGGTAAAGATAAAGTATTTATAAAAAGAATTATTGCTGTATTTGGAGATAAAATAATGATCCAAAATAGAAAGGTTTTATTAAATAATACTGAATTAAAAGAAGATTATGTTTCATCAGAAACCATCGATGGAGTTTTTTCACGAGACGGTGATGAAATAGTTGTTGATAAAGATACATATTTTGTAATGGGAGATAATAGGTCCTCGAGCACTGATTCTAGATCTATCGGTTTAATACCACAATCCGTAATTATTGGTGTTATAGTGAAAAATTAATTTTCTCAGCTATAATATTTGCTACTTTTTCAGATTTCCAGTAACCTTCATGAGCGATTAGTGGATTGGTTCCAGTTTGAACAATTATATCTTTTACTTTAAATTTATCTCGGAATAATGTTTCCAGTGGATAGCCTATTAGATCCTGCGCATCAAAAATATTGTACCAAACACCAGAGTCTTTGATAATATTCATATCAGGATTTGTATTTTTGGGATTCATATCATCAGTCATACTTTCATTGGGTATATATCTAGGTTTTTGAATACCAGTTTCGTCCAATTCCAGTGAAAATAATGCTATGGGAGAACCTAGTGTAAATAGATTTAAAGGCTTGAATCCAGCCTTTATCCATTTCGGATTATGTCGAACGTTATAATAAATAGTATCAAATGCAACGACAGATCCTAAACTATGAGCAATTATCGTAACATCATCACTAGTATTAATATATTTATCAATGCAGGTTAAAACTTGATCTCGAATTTGGTTACGCCAATAATCAGATTCATATACTAATACATCACTAACAGAAGATATTAATTGCTCCCGTATTTTATAAAAAAAAGCATAATCAATAGTTTTGTCTATTACATTAAATTTTTCATTACTATCTTCTTTATAACTATCCAATACAATTGCTTCTTCTTTATATCCAATAGATGAATAATTAATGTTTTCAAATGTTATAAATTCTTCAATATTACTAGAATTACCTGCATTCTTAACATATTCTATTAAATTTTTTTTTAATTCTGCAGAATAGTCATAATCAATAATTTTATCTGAAATGCCATGAATAAATATTATTCTATTCATTTCATGTATGCATAAAATGCAATTCCTTGGTTTATCCAATCTGAATTGTTATCAAATTCATCTTTTTCGCTATCTGTTATAGCAAAATAATATGAATTAGTACTAATATTATAATATCTATAAATAGGTTTATTTCCTATTTTCTTTTCTATATCTGCACAAAATCGTGCACCATCATATTGCCAAATACTACTTTTACTAAATAAATCGTTCTTCTCTTTTATATCGGTTGTGTAAAAGTGGTTTTTTGTTTCATAATTATAAAATCTAAATACGGGAGAAGTTCCGTTTGGACAAGCATTTTCACTCATTTTTTCTACATAAAATGATATATCTTCATATCTAGCATTATCTTGTGTATATTTTTTTATAACTTCGTTTTTTTCACCTTCATCAGCTGTATAAAAATATGTTTTTGCTGTTTCGTTATAAAATCTATAAACTGGTACTAGACTTTTTGCTGGCAATAGTTTCAAAGCTTTTAAGACATTAACATTATAATCTCTTATATGAGTTTGCTCATTTTCATCAACTAAAGAAAATCCATATAAATATGAATCAAAAACTCTATTCTTTATATTATATTTATCAAAAAGATTTGTAACATCTGTAATCCAGTTTATTCGACTCTGACTAGAGCTATTACCCATTGCTGGACTTCCGTATTCAGTAATTATTATATTTTTATCGACTGCAAAATCAGCTATATTTTTTATATAAGGTTCAAGTTTATCTATATTCCACTGATTATTGCAATAATCCTGCATATTTTTTTTCAATACATCTGGAGTCTTACTTAATAAGAGATCACAACTATCTTTATCATATGGGTAGACTAAATTTCCACTCATTTTAGCTTCGTAAAAGTTAACATCACCATCGGCTAAAGTGAAAATAGCAGGTTCATAAAATTTTATTCCATATACGACATTATTATCTTCATATGTTTTGATACCACTCATTATTTTGGGATCTTTATTATATGGAACATCAACAATAATTGTATTTTCTGGCAATCCAAGTCTTACAGATTGCAATAATTTATCTCTTACATATGATGAATTATCTTGAGTATTAATATCGATTTCAAAAATTAAGTTGCTGATTTCGGATTTCTTAAATTCTGATGACAACCTTTTTATCTTTTCAGAATAATCTAATAAATATTCTTTATCGTCTGATAAAGATTTAGTCAAACCTGCACTTATATCAATATCCAAAATTACTTTAACTTTATTCATTGATGCTAATTCTATAATAGCTTTCAAATCGGTTAAATGTTGTGGTTCTATTTCGGAGGAATATCTATCTATTAATAAATTTGGGTCAATTGGGATTCTTACATAGTCTATGTTTACCGCAGTCATTAACTGGAAATCTTTGGAAGTTATATCATTTTTTAAATAATCATTATCCCAAAGTCCTTTTGAATTAGCCCACCAATTACTTAAATTTATACCATTTTTATAGTTCAATAATACACTATTTTCTGTTTTCGTAATTTTAGTTTTTTGTTCATTTTTATTAAAGACAAAGAACCATAGAACAAAGAAAGTTACTAGTATTAGTATAATGATGGATGATGCTAGGGATAGGATTAGCTTTTTGTTAATAATAGCCATAGAGGTTATTTAACAATTAATCTCCAATTTTATATAATTACAGTAATTAATACAATCAAATGTATTATTGCTTGCCTTGAATAACAATTTTAGTCTTTACTTTTGTGCAAATTTTTTATCTCTCATAGCAATATTTCTATCGTTTCTTGATAAAAACTGTTTTCTGAGTCTTAAATTTTTCGGTGTAACTTCAAGTATTTCATCACTACCTAAAAAGACTAGTGCAAAGTCTAATGATAAATCTAGTACAGGATCCAAAACAATGTGTGTTATTGAACTTTGATTAACTCTGACTCCCGATTTATGTCTTGCCTTACATGGATTGACTTCCAAATCGGTCTCGTATTTATTGACACCAATAATCATTCCTTCATAAACTTCATCAGCTGGATTGATAAACATCTGACCTCTGTACTGAATTGTATTAATAGCATATGCTGCTGAAACTCCTGATTCTGATGCTATCAAAGCACCTCTTCGAAAAGGTTCAGGTTGTTGAGTAAATGGAACATATCCAAGAAGAAAATTATTTATAATAACATTACCTTTTGTTGCAGTCAGAAGCTCATTTCTGAGGCCGAGCATATTTCGTGTTAAAATTTTGTACGTATAACGAACTTGATCATTTTCAATTTCCATATTTAGCATTTCTGCTTTTCTAGTGACCAATCCAGCAGCTACTGAATTACTGTATTCCTGAGGTACATCAATAACTAGTTCTTCTATTGGTTCCATTTTCACACCATTTTCTTCAAGTAAAACAACTTCTGGCTTTCTTACTTGAAATTCATACCCTTCTCTTCTCATTGTTTCAATAAGTATGGAAAGCTGAAGTTCACCTCTACCAGCCACGTAATATCCTTCTTCACTTTTTGTAATTTGAAGACTAATATTTGTTTCAATTTCTCTTTCAAGTCTTTGTTGTAGTAATTTTGGTGTTACAAATTTTCCATCTTTACCAACTAATGGTGATGTATTTGCTTCAAACTTAATCTTCAATGATGGTGATGAAATTTTTATAACAGGAATTGCTTCTGGTACTGATGAAGAACAAACAGTTGCACTAATTGACGAAGTATCTATACCAGCAATGGCAATAATTTCACCTGCTTTCGCTTCAAGAACTTCTGTAAATATTAGACCGTCTCTGACAAAAACCTTTCTTACCTTACCTCTAGCAATAACATGATTATTTTTTGGATCAAATTCAACATCCTTATCTATTGAAACATTTGGTTTCACAACAACCATTGAATCATCCGTTTTCACAGTACCTCTGGCTACTTTACCAATTAAATATCTACCTAGATGAGCATCATATTCTAAGGATGTAATTTGCATCTGAAATGGTTCGTCATCATTTCCTACTGGTGAAGGGACATATTCAATAATTGCATCAAGCAATGGTGCAACATTTCCAGGTATACTATTAGGAATAGTTAAATCACCTTGTGGTAATTCAGCAAATACCTTGCCTTCTCTACCAATAGCATAATATATAGGAAATTCTAATTGGTCTGTATTTGAAGCTAAAGATAAAAATAAGTCATTTACTTTATCTATTACTTTTTCTGGTGATGCGTACTTTTTATCAATTTTATTTATCAAAACAATGGGTCGTAAATTCAATTCCAATGCTTTTTTCAGAACGAACTTAGTTTGAGGCATTGGTCCCTCCTGTGCATCGACTAGAAGAATACATCCATCAGCCATATTTAGAGTTCTTTCAACTTCACCGCCAAAGTCAGCATGACCTGGTGTATCAATTATATTTATTTTATAACCCTTATATGAGATTGAGATGTTTTTTGCGGTAATTGTAATACCTTTTTCTCTTTCCAATGTTCCAGAATCTAGAATCATTTCCTGTTTCATTTCATCTTGGTTTTCACGAAAAACATGATTTTGCTTCATGAAAGCGTCGACTAATGTGGTTTTGCCATGGTCTACGTGAGCAATAATGGCAACATTTCTAATTTTCTTATCGGAATAATTCATGGAATAATTTTAAAGCCTGTTATTTTACCACAAATCCTGACTTTTTCCGAGTAATTGTATGGTTGTCGTTATTCTATGTAATCCCGCTTAGTGACATCTCGTTGGAATAATTATCGAGATTTCTCACTAACGTTCGAAATGACATACTTCTTAATTCTATGTCATCCCGAATGAAATGAGGGATCTCGTCGGAAATATTTTATCACACA
>JBAXGO010000042.1:0-9976 GCA_037139335.1 bacterium | reverse complement strand
CCTTTCGTCGCTAGGGTTTCCTTGCATTTTGCTCCTACCTGACTAGGGAAATTAGCTAAATTATCTGCCGTACATGACTTAGCACTAGTTCCTCGGAAGACTTGGCAAGAATCCGTACCGCAAATATGTGAATAACCATCGCTTCCAATTGCCGCAGATCTCATAGCATAAGTTCTAGCCGCTACGACTTGAGCTTTAATCGATTCATCAGGCCAATAATCTGGGACTTCACCTATGCCAGCTAAGTAATCATCAAAAGTAATAGGACCTGTCTTACCATCAACTACTATCATTGCCGGTTCACTGTAATTACCTATTGTTGTATTTTGGTAATAATAAGTCAGTATTTTATCCCAAGTATAGCCAAGCTGAGCCATATTATATGCACCCCATTGAGACATACCGAGACCATGACCATCATATAAATCACGTCCTCTCCCCATAAAAAAATATTGACCATCTTGTAATGGTACTTGCGTTGTTTGCTGATTATTTGCCATTTTCTGGAGCTCTGCATTTAACAAATCTTTTCTTTGAGAATCTAATTGACCAAGACTACTATTAAGTCCACTTAACTGGCTCTTAATGCTATTTGCATTAGCCGTTGTAGAACCAATATTATTATTTATACTATATAGTGCTGTTTCCAATTCTTGTTTTTTTTGTGCTAGAGAAGAATTTTGAAGTTCTAAATCAGCTTTCAATTGTTCAACCTGTTTTTTTTCTTCGTTTAGTTTTACAAAATTTTCTGATACTTCATCAAGTTGCTGTTTTTTATTTCCTATACTAAATGTTTTTATTTCAGATAGTGTTTGATATTCACCAATACTGGATGCTGAATTTAACAAATCTTCTATAGTGCTATCCATTGATGAGTCCATAAAATATTGAGATATCTGTTCATTTCTTTGAGCTTTGAAAAGATCCATATCATCCTGAGTTTTTTTAATATTTTTTTCCAATTCACTAATTTGATTTTTAACTTGTGACGTCTGATTTTCCAAATCTGTAATTTGAGATTTCAAAGTATTTATATCTGTTGAAACAGAATAACTTTTATTTTGTAAAGTTTTCAAAAGTGTTTGTGCCTGATTAAGCTCAGCTTCTCTAGCAGCCTTTTGCTCTTTAGCAATTTTTATCTGTTGATCTATATCACTCAGTGTCTGAGCATTTACGCTTATAAAAATAATAGTAAAGGCTAGAAACAAAGTGAAAGTTTGTATAATTATTTTTCTTATGATTTTATTCACTATAGTAAATTCAAATCTACAATCATTCTAACATTTATTTATAATAAGATAAAAGTTATTTTTATTTTTGTGAACTAACTAGTAATTCGAGATAACAAAGACACATGGATTCCTGCCTTCGCAGGAATGACAAACACTTTTGATTCTTACCACTTCCTTTGCGGTAAAATTTTTCAGCTGATATACTGAAAACACGTTTAAAAAACAAGATGAAGTCATTCTTATATTTCATACTAACAATTTTTTTTATCATTTGTACTGCGATTACTATTAATTTAATAGATCCAGAATCTAATTTCAGTATTGATTCGGCTAACTCCTTTGTAAATGTTTCTATAAATTCTGGTGCATCAAATATAAATTTAAACATCACTTCAGCAACATTGATATCTTTATTTTCTGGTGCAATATTTAGTTCACTTTATTTGTTCATAGTATCTTTGTTTATTCATAGCAATGAAATGAATTACCATAGATTACGAGCAGCATTAATAGGATTATTAATTGGAAGTTTATTACTACTTCGAATAACAGGATTATTAACTTGGGTAGTACTCTTAATAATTCTGGCAATTTACACTTTGTCAGAAATAACAATTTATGAGTTGAGGAAGTAATTTGTTAGGAATAAAGGAAAGAATACGAAACGAACATACCACTAACCAGTAAATTATTGCTATAATACCAAAGAATAATTAAAACTTTTTAAGATGAATTTATCAGTAGGAATCGTAGGATTACCAAATGTAGGAAAGTCCACTCTCTTTAACGCACTAACAAACAGCACAGTTGAAGCTGCTAATTACCCTTTTGCAACCATAGATCCCAATGTTGGTATTGTAAAAATCAACGATCCTCATTTATTAAAACTTGCTGAGGTAGTAAATTCCAAAAGTATAGTTCACGCGGTTGTAGAATTCGTTGACATCGCAGGATTGGTAAAAGGCGCTTCAGAAGGTGCTGGATTGGGAAACCAATTCTTAGCAAATATTAGAGAAACAGGATGCATAGCACATATAGTTAGAGTTTTTTCTGATGAAAATATCATTCATGTCGCCAATAGAATAGATCCCAAAGATGACATCGAGATTATTAATACCGAACTTTGTATAAAAGATTTGGATACTATTACTAAAATTAAAAATAATAACGAAAAGCAAAAAAAGTCTGGTACAACCGACGAAGTAGAAAAGAAGCTAGACTTAATTAATAGAATAATAGACCAACTCGACAATAATTTAATGATCAATAAACTTGATCTAGACGAAGAAGAAAAGAAGATGTTGAAAGAATGGAGTTTATTAACAGCTAAGCCCATGCTATATGTAGCAAATGTGGATGAATCAGACATACATATGGATGATCACGCCATCAAAGAGAAACTAGGTTTATCACCAATTGATACTGTAATTGTTATGAATATAAAACTTGAGTTAGAAATATCTCAGCTATCTGACGAAGACAAACCAATGTTTTATGAAGATTTAGGAATAACAGAATCTGGCATAGACAGATTAGCCAAAGCAGGATACCAAACACTAGGCTTAATAGATTACTACACTGCAGGAGAAAAAGAAGTCAGAGCTTGGACTATTAAAAAAGGAACCAAAGCCCCACAAGCAGCTGGTGTAATACACAAAGATTTTGAAAATAAATTTATCGGTCTTGATTGTGTAGACTACGAAAAATTCGTTGAAGCCGGCGGATGGTCAGCAGCAAAAGAAAAAGGATTCCTAAGAATGGAAGGCAAAGAATATATCGTCAAAGACAGCGATGTCGTAATTGTTAAGCACGGGAGTTAACATATCATAAAAATACAAAAAAAAGAGGATTAAATCCTCTTTTTTTAAAGCCACTCATATCACTTCTCTATCGCACTAATAAGATCTCCAGCTAGGGCGCCGATATATCCGTCTTCGTCGAGATCAAATGCTGTTAAGGCTTTTTCTTTTGCTGTATTTTTATCTCCACGTACATTCAGTATATACGCCACATGATACTGAGCATCAATCCCATTCATGTTTTTCGCTTTCTCATAGACATCATTTTCTAATGTTTTATCAGACGGTGTCTGCATATATGCAATCCAAGATAACAGTTCATCACCTATATTCTTATCCAAAAATGTCTTATCCGTTATTTTCAATGCGGTATTTATGACATCTCTTGCCTTAGCATAATTATTCATTTTATAAGTGTAAATTCGAACAGCCTTTAATAAATACTTTTGGTTCAAAGCATAATCTTTATTCACTACTCCACCGATGGTAGACTGATCTGTTAAATTCATTCCCAGCCATTCATATTGTGCAGCCGCTGTTTCCAAATCACCAAGGGCAGAATCTTTCTTACTCGATGCGATAACCTCCAAATCATTGGCATAATCCAATCGTATTTGAATATTTTGAGCATTAATTGTAATCAATTCATCATACATTTTTTTCATTCCAGCGGTATCCCCTAACCCTCTATATACCTGACGCAAAATCATTCTTGCTTCCACACTATCTTTATTCTTGTTATACACTTCTTCAACATATGACTTGGCTTCCTCATATAATCCTAGTCTCTTCAAACATTCGCCTAGAACTAATCTAGCTTGAGGGTAAAAAACGTCTTTCTCTGATTCGATAATTGCATTTTTCAAAAAGGTAAGAGCAAATTCACACCTGTTAACTTTGTAGGCTATATAACCTTTAGTATTAAAAATAGTTGCAACACTTTTCTTATTTGTAACATCTTGTTTTAATAAATTAATCTGTTCTGTCAGTGTCTTTCCGAAATCAGCCCATGTTGCAAAATCTGAATTTAATATATCCTGATTTTCCGTAGGGCTAACTTTGGACGCAGCATCAACAGAGGACAAAGCCTTGTCTGGATCATCAATTTCGTAGAGTACGAGATTATATTTAGCTGGTTGGAAATCTCCAAGCGATGAAAATAGTTCTTTAGCTTTATTCAAACTATCGTTATCTGTTTTGTAAGAGTACAAACGAGCTTCTTTGTATGTAGCAAATATTTTATATTTATCAGATGAAGCTGCTTTGGTATACGCATCAATGGCTTTTTGTAAATATGTCTTATCTGTTGCTATCAAATTTGATGAGTCTTCACCAATTTGATAATTAATATCTGCCGAAGTAGGAACTGCGGTAATACCTTTTGTTAGAATATCCAATGCATCACGGTACCTGTTTTTTGCCTCATATATAAAGGCTATTTTCTGATATAAAGATGCGTTTTTCGGATCCTTGTCTACTGCTTTTTGATATGACAATAATGCCTTTGCATACTGAGCATTTTGGTTATATTTATTTAAAGTTTTGGTAAGCACAATTGTTCCAGCATCAGGAACATTCTGATTGCCGAACAAAAAGGTGTCGCCCTCCTTTGCTCGATCAGTTGTATCTACTGTTGCAGATATAATTTTGTAAACAGTAAATCCTCCCAGTATAGTTAAGGTAATAAGGAATATGAACAAACATATTTTTACAGGTCTAGTCACGGCAATTTATTAAAGTATATTATTATATATATAGAATTAGATTATAACAAATATAATTTATCAAAATATTAATCTCTCAATGCATCATATAGTTGTCTCATGTCTGGATCATTTTTTAATTTTTTCAAAGCTCTTTCTACATTTTGCTGAACAGCTTGCCTTGTATATTTCTCTCCATGGATCTGAGTTCTTGGAGTCTTCTTAGGATCTTTAGGTTTTCTTATCCTTTTTTTCTTTAGTTCTGGATTATTTATTTTTGGGTACTTCCTTGCTATTTCTTCATAAGTTAGCCCATTAAAATAATATTCAATAAAAAAAATATATTCTGCAATTGGTAATTTGGTTTTCATTAAGTTCAATAATTCTTGCTTAACTTCGTTGTCAACAACCAAATCTTCAAAAGAGCTTGTGGGATCTGGTAAGACATCCGCCAAATATGTTGGCGATGACTCCGTATTTAGAGGTCGGTCTATAGAAAAACTAAACATAGCCTTTCTTGCAGATTCTATAAGTTTTGGATTATTTGAATATGTATTAGTACCTCCTGAACTACGTAATTGTGCAATCAAACCACTAGGAACTTTAGCAGCACTTGTAGAAGCATCTAATTCTCTTTGTAACTTAGTACGAATAACTCTTACTGCATATGTGGAGAAAGCAAAGCCCTTCGTTGGATCAAAACATTCAATTGCTGACCATAAAGCTATCTGACCAAGCGCAAAAAAATCATCATAAGTATATAAACGATTATCAGATAAGAATGGTTTTAGTGAATTTACAATAGAACGAACCAGACCTCCATTTGCTTCAATCATCTCAGCATATCCTTCATCCGTAGAAGGTTTTACCCAATTGATAGGAGTTTTTTCTCTGCCATTCTTTTCAATGACTTTTTTTCTCTGAGTTAATGCTTGCAAACGATCAGGACTGGCTTTACGCAATAGAATAAAGAATAAATTATAATTTGCTATATTCAGTATTTTCGTTGTATAAGTTTATCTATCACCTATTTTACTTTCAACTTGTCGTTCATGCTTAAAGTAATAATATTCGAAGATATACCTGAATATTCAACCTATTATACTACATATTAGAATCAGACTTCACCAATATCGCCTTCCATGATTCTATATTGCAAGGCTTCAGCTATGTGAATCTTTTTTATGTCCTTACTGCCCTCTAAATCAGCTATAGTTCTAGACACTTTAATAATTCTGAAATAACTTCTGGCAGATAACATCATTTTATTCGCAGCAGATTTCAATAAATTTTCAGCCTCTTCTTCAAGAAAACAATATTTTTCCATATCTTTTTGCTTAATATCTGAATTGGAAATAACCACGCTATCTATATATCTTTCGTTTTGAATGTCTCTAGCTTTCTGAACTCTTTCCGCTATGCTGACAGAACTCTCAGCTAATTCTGTTTTTTGAGTTAATTCATTAATTTCTACTCTAGCAACATTTATCTGCAAATCAATTCTATCCATAATAGGACCTGAAATTTTTTTCTGATACATCTGTATTTGCGCTTGTGTACAAATACATTTTTTAACTTTGTCCCCCTTCCATCCACATCGACACGGATTCATTGCCGCTACAAGCATGAAATTAGCAGGATATGTAATTGTGCCAGATATTCTAGAAACAGTGACTTTTTGATCTTCCAATGGTTGTCGAAGAGCTTCCAAAGCTTGAATTGTAAATTCAGGAAATTCATCTAAAAATAATATACCTCTATGAGCCAAAGAAACCTCACCTGGTCTAGGAATCTTACCTCCACCGATGAGAGCTACTGTAGAAGAAGTATGATGAGGACTACGAAAAGGACGACGTGTCATCAACGGAGTTTCTGACGGAAGTTGACCCGAAATACTATAAATACGAGTAATATCCAAACTTTCTTCAAATGTCATTCTAGGTAGAATTGAAGGCAAAGTTCTAGCAATTAATGTTTTACCAGAACCTGGCGAACCAGCCATAAGGATATTATGGCCTCCAGCAGCAGCTATTTCACACGCTCTTTTTGCGAAAGCCTGACCTTTAATATGTGCAAAATCATTTTCATATTTGAAATTATCATCAGTGAGATAATCTTCAAGTGTAATTTTATATTCTGGAATCAGCACATTACCATTCAAGTGTTCCAAAAGATCGTTGAGATTTTGTACACCAAAGACTTGAACTTCTGGAACCAAGGCGGCTTCGGCAGCATTTTGCATTGGCAGGAAAAGTCTTTTAATTCCTACCTTTCTGCACATATCTGCAATCGCAATAGAGCCATTAATTGAACGCAATCCACCATCAAGCGCCAACTCACCGATAAAAATAGCTTCTTTATCAACTGTCACATATCCTCCCGTAGCAAGAATTCCCACTGCAATTGATAAATCAAAAAGTGCGCCTGTCTTGGGCATTTCAGCAGGTGCCATGTTTACAATTATTTTTTTGGATGGAAAAACAAAACCTATGTTTTTCGCAGCAGACAATACTCTTTCTTTAGCTTCCTGAATTGATTTTTCTGCCATACCTACTATCAAAAGCCCAGGCAATTGAGAACTTACAAAATCAACTTCGACTTCTATAAGCCGAGCATCCAAACCGTATGTTGTGGCCGATAAGACTTTGGAGAGCATGACGTGGAGGTTATGTTATATGATAAACGGAATCAAAGATATATACAAGATTTTTAACTCGCAAAAATTCCACAAACTAGAAATTAAAATATTTGAATAATTCTGATAGTAAATTTATAATCTTGCCATATTTAATATTTCAACATGGCCAACATCGATATAAAACCATCAAAATACATGCTTAATTTACTGCACGTATTGAGTCCTTTCGCTAACGAAGAAGAAAATATTGTTAATGCAATCATAGAAATTAATACAGGAAGTATTAACAAATACGAAATAATTACTGAATCCGGACAATTAAAATTAGACCGTGTTGGCTACTCTTCTCTCACATATCCATTTGCATACGGTGCAATCCCATGTACTTGGGATTTAGACGGAGATCCATTGGACATCGCAATTGTAAATGTTACCGAAGCTCTAATACCAGGATCTTTGGTAGAAGCCAGAATTATAGGAATAATGAAGTTTATTGATGGTGGTGAAGTTGATGATAAAGTTATAGCTGTAATAAATGATGACAAGAGACAAAACCAAATAACATCAATTGCAGATCTTGGTGAACATTTTGAAAAAGAAACTACATACTACTGGGAACACTACAAAGATTTGAAAAAGCCAGGAACAGGCAAAGTAGAAGGATTCTTCGGAATTGAAGAAGCCTCAGAAATAGTTAAAGAATGCGCCAAAAGATACCAAGACGAATACCTTCCAAAATTTGATTGAATGTTTTATATATAACGGGTTTTTGAAATGTGATTTGAAAATATTCCCCTCCTTGATGAGGAGGGGATCAAGGGCAGGATATTTTTCCATTTTTAGTAAATATTCAAAGATGTAAATAAACATTTTACAATCCCCTTCTTCTGTATTAGAATCTACGCATAGTTTTTTCTACGTGAATACGTTAATAATAAACAATTTAATATCTTCAATCGCAGCAGCCCCTCGGGGCTTATAAGTATTTCCCTTCATTTTTTGTTATCATTCTCATATTAAAATCCCGCAAAGATTACATATTATTTCATTTAATTTTTATATGAAAAAAATAGACATTAGAAAAGAATTTTCAGAATTCTTACAATCAAAACAATTTACAGAAATTCCAAATGTTTCAATCGTTCCACAAAACGATCCTTCTCTACTCTTTGTAAATTCAGGAATGTTTCCTCTAGGACCTTATTTACGAGGAGAAGTGCAACCACCATCAAAACGATTATTTAACATACAAAGATGTGTAAGATTCGATGACATAGAAGAAGTTGGCGATGACAGACATACATCTTTTTTCCATATGATCGGCGACTGGTCAATAGGAGATTTTTTCAAAGAAACACAAATACCAATGATGGCTGAATTTATATTTGAAAAACTAGGAGTAGATCCAAATAAATTTTATGTAACTGTATTTGAAGGCAACGATATAGCTCCACGTGATGATGAAGCAATTAAATTGTGGACTCAAGTATTTGAAAAATATGGTGTTAAAGCCAGAGTTAGCGATGTAAAATTTATTGGTAAAGAATGTCTTCCTGAGCTTGTCGAAGGAGACCGTTGGGAAATAGGAGAAGATAAGACAGAAAGAATATTCGCTTATCCAATGAAGAAAAATTGGTGGCAAAGAGGCAATGCTGCTGGAGAACTTGGCGGACCTGACTCAGAGATGTTTTATGAAACAGATAGAAAACACGACACAAAATATGGCGAAGTATGCCATGTTAATTGTGATTGCGGAAGATTCATTGAAATAGGAAATAATGTTTTCATGCAATATATTTTGAATGAAAATGGAGGATGGGATCCCTTACCACAAAAAAATGTAGATTTCGGCGGCGGATTAGAAAGATTTCTACTTGCGGTATCTGGTCAATCAGATATTTTTCTTACAGAAGAATTTTATCCAGTAATTGAAGAATTAGAAAAACTAAGTGGACAAAAATATACTGAAGAAAATAAGAAACAATTTCAGATAATTGCCGACCACATGAGAGGTGCCGTATTCATCATTGCTGACGGTGTTTTTCCAAGCAATAAAGACCAAGGTTATATTTTACGAAGACTTTTACGCCGGGCTATTCGTGCTTCAAGAAAAATCGGAATAGAAACTAATTTCGCCAAAGGAATTGTTGAAGTAATAATCAACATGTTCTCACAATATTATCCATACCTAGAAGAAAGAAAGACATCAATAATTGAGGAAGTAGAAAAAGAAGAAAAAAAGTTTATCAATACCATATCAAAAGGTTTGAAAGAATTGGAAAGGATAATTTACACTAGCCAAGCTGTTCAATTACAATCAAAAGAAGCAAAAGAAATAAGTATTGTTACACCCGAACAAGTTTTTGACTTATACCAAACATACGGTTTCCCTGTTGAGATGACTCTTGAAGAAGTAAAAAGTGTTGTAAAAGAGAAAGGATTGGATTTTGATGAAAAAGAAATTCTGAAACAAGTCAGAGATTTAATTAAACATCATCAAGAATTATCCAGATCAGGTGCCGAACAGAAATTTAAGGGTGGTCTAGCAGACACCTCCGAAAAAACGACAGCCTTCCACAGCACTGCACACTTATTTTTAGAAGC
>JBAXGO010000041.1:0-10074 GCA_037139335.1 bacterium | reverse complement strand
GGCTCTCTCCTTAAACCTCACGGTTCTGTTCTCATTTTTTACCGTATTGACTACATCCTCCACAATAATGATTTCTTCATCTGTTAAATCATAAAGTTTATAAACCATCTGGTCTATTTCTTTTTCAAGTAGTTTTACTTGAGATTTTTTAGAATCGTTTGTTAGATAATCTTCTGTTTGAGTGATAGAAAGAATCTGGTCAACTTTTTGGATAAAAGGCTGTTGTACATTTTCATCAGCAATTCTAATAGGTATTTCTGATAGTGGTTTTTGATACAACTCTAAACTATCGCCTTTCCTCTTTCCTTTGTAGTAAAGCCAGATATAATATAGTTTTGAATTTAGTGAAGCTAATATATATTTAAGAGAATAATTTTTATCTTTTTGAGTAATAAAATAAACATCCGCACTTGCATACCATGGAATTTCATTATATCCGAATGTATTCGAATTACTTCTTTGTGGAGCGACAATTTTTGCTTGACTAAAATCAAATTCTGATCTAGCAGATGATAAAGCCCACCAGGCACCTTTTCTTTTAGCTTTACTTAGTTCACCACTATCATAGTTTCGCATAGTAATAAATCTTTTGTATTTATCTAAATGATTTTTTATATTTATATAATCAAAAATATTTTCTTGAGACGAAATCTTTATAACCCAGTGATACGATAGGTTGTTTGTTTTATATTTGTGGATATCAGAATTTTTAAACCAAGGTTTTATTAGATTAGAATCTCCAATTATGTCTAATTCATCTTTTGATACAATATAAATTCCTGAACCAGCTAATACATTAGAATCTATTGAAATATGTTTTTTTGTTATCTTATCACAACCAGTTACAATCCCTTGACTAATATCACAAATATCATTTACTAAAATGCTTTTAATCCTTATTTTGTATAATATATTATTTAATACATTTTCAAACTTAGAACCTTTTAATAAAATTCGTATATAATTATATTCACTTTCATAAAGTTCAGATTGTAGAACAGACTGCAATTTAGTTTCTTTGTCATTATTTTCTAAAATATTTGTAAGTGTATTATTATTTGCTACACCAATTTTATTAACAGAGGAAACATTACATTTATATTGATCTTTCTTTGAGCATTTTTGAATTAATGTTATTAAGCTATGTTGACCACGAGCGGAATCAAATATTTTGTACTCACTAAAGTTAAATAATATTCTAATATTACATCGATTTTTGAAGTCAGTGCGTAATTTGACAGCTCCATCTGCTGTTAAATAATAATTTGTTGTAATGAATGTTATTACGCCATTTTCTTTTGCATTATTAACTGAAAAATGAAAAAAATAGTAAAAAAGATCCATTCTCTCATTATTAAAGTTTCTACCTAATTCAGTATTTTTTATAATTTTAAAAGTTTCTTTTATTCCTCCTTTATGTCCCACATACGGTGGATTTCCGATCACTACATCAAACCCTCCTTTCTCTTGAAACACATCAGCAAAGTTCAACTTCCACAAAAAAAAAGGTTTGTTATTAGATTTTCTGATTTTTTTAATATGCTCAAGCTTATCTATTTTTCCTTCGTGTTTTACTGTTGTTTCTATCAGATCCCAGATAAGGTCATCTATTTCATCTTTTAAGTCTCTTTTTTTACCTTTTTCTGAAGTTTCAAAAAATTGTTTTTGAAGTTTTTTTAGTTTTTCTGCTTTCTCTCGTACTTCATCCTTTGAGGCGAACATATCTGTTGACTCGTTTTCTTTAGGCTGTTTCTTTAGATTATCCAAGTTCTTTTTTATTTTATTCAGTTCTTCATTTATTCTTTCGGCTTCTAGTTTAGTCTCTTTATTCTGATAAACTTCGAAAAATTGTTTTTGTAGTTTTCGTTGATTTTCTTTTAATTTTTCGATCTCTTTTTCTTTTGAATCATCTATTTTTAATAAATTATCATCAAAAAGTTTAATTCCTTCATATTCTTCAATAAGACTATTTCCCTGCATGATTTTATAATCCAGATTCGGCAATGGCTTGATATTTCTTATATCATCTTCATCAACTATTAGAGATAACCAAAGTCTCAATTTTGCTATTTCTACTGCACCAGGATCTAGGTCTACTCCATAAAGAGAATTGGCAATTGCGTGTCTTTTGAATTCATATTCTGTTCTATCTTTTTTATCAGAAATATATTGTGAAACATTAGACCTTGCTTTCACAATTTCATTCATCATACCTACAGGAAATGCACCAGAGCCAATTGCGGGGTCACAGACTTTGATATTTGCCAATAAATTATCTATCGAGGTTGCATTTTCTTGAATAGTATCACTAATAAATTCTTCATATTTTTTAACTCCTGCCATTGCAGCTTTTTCTTTTTCTGTCTCAAACTGAGCTTTCTTCACTAAATGAGCTAGATCATCTCGATTTACTTTATTTTCAAGATTTGTTTCCAGATAATTAATCAAACTTTCTTGACACATATAATGAACTATTTCTCTTGGAGTGTAATATGTTCCTTTGGATTTACGGTCTTTGACCTCGAGCATGTTTTCAAAGACTTTTCCCAGCATTTCCGGATCGATAGCAACTTCTTTTTCCAAAGGTTCATCTTCACGTACAGTGAAATTATATCGATCAAAAACATCTAATATTCCAGTACCAACATCTTTATGTTTATCATCAGAAATATATGAATTTGAAAATAATTCATTTGGAATAATAATATCTGTTCCAATCCAGTCATAATCACATATAGGATCAAAAAGTCCTCCATTTAAAAATGGAATTCTACAGTTAAAATGAGAACTAAAATGATCGTCATGAGTCCTATCATTTGCTAGAGTTTGATAGAAAAGTGGTTCTAATATGTCATTAAAAAAGTTATCATATTTAATAACTTTCCTCTCATACAAATCCCTTAAAAATTTCTTCGAACCAGAACCCCATTCTTTTCCACGTTCTACACCGAACCATCCTTTTTTTTGTAAAAAGTATAAAAATACAATTTGTCCCAAAAGTTTTTTCGCAAAATCAACAGTATTAATTTCTTTATCTTCAAAATCTTTTCTTAGAATTTCATCTTTATCAACAATTATATCAAGTTCTGTTTTAACTTTATCAAAAAGACATTTGTACTTTTCGAAAAATTCTTTAGTAACTGTTTCTACTTCAAATGCTTTTTCTATTTGTTTGAGTGTAGGATTATTTGTTTCATCTTCAAGTAATGGTAATAATTGACTTTGTGCTGTATGTGAATTTTCATTTTTCCCTACTAAGAAAGAATACCTTTTGGCCGAAGTCATTATTTTCTGTTCCAATACCTTACCTTCTTCTTCTTTTAGTTCATATTCTAACTTTACAAAAGAAAATCTCCAATCATCTGAATCATCTGAATAAAATGCAACTAGAGCTCCATCTCTCATCTTTTCTGATATATAATCTACAACAAAATTTCTTTGAAAAGTTCTGGCATTTTCTAATTTATTCTTGTCAGTAAGTTTAACTATCAAAACATCCATTTCATTACTAAAAGAATCTTTATATTTACAAACACGCTCATATTCGTGTATTCCAGAACGAAAAGGTGCCTTAATATATTGACCACGAAGAGGTGTAAAACTAGAATTATTGTCAATATCATTAAGTAAATTTAAAATAAAATTTTTAAATTTCTCCTTATTAAATTTATTGTTAAAAACCTCTCTTATTTGTGTTTTTGAAAATGTGCTCATAAATTATTTTAGTTTTTTCTTTTTTGTTAAAAAATTTTGTTTGGAAACAATAGGTCTTCCAAGTTCTTTTTCTAATTGCTTCTTAGCAATACCTGCTATATTACCACCTCGTTTAGCATCTTGTTTTAGTTTATCTACACCTTCTGAATTTTCTATTTTATGAATCTCTGTAGTAGATCTCTCGCCAAGCATAGTAAATATTAATTCAAAATCGTCCATGTGATCTCGTAAATTTTCTCTTTTCAAACCTTTAATATTTTTATATTCACTTGGAGTTATCCCAAATGTAGCTTTAGATATTTCAGCTGTTAATATTTCAAAATCTTTTTGTTCTTGTGCACCTCGATTTTTCCATTCATCAGTAAGTTCTTCTCGGATTGCGATACCTCTCATTCTTTTTTCAATCCAATCATCAGAATAACCTTTGAGTTTATATAGCATACGAGTTCGTTTCGTAGCCAATTCAGGATCTTCAATTTCTTTAACTCTCTCGAAACCAACTTTAGCCAGCCATCTTTTGAAAGGCTCAGCTTTTGGCGAAGGAATAGATTGAATAATACGAAATAATCCTTCTGTATCAGCACAATCAGTCTCACGCATTTTTCCGTCTTCAGCAGGGAGTTTCAAACGGTGACATTTTGTCACCACTTCACTTCCTTCTTCTCTTAACCTTTGAGCTAATTTATTCCAATATTTTCTAGCGATAATAGTCTCAGGTTGATCCGTGAGTACTTGCACTACATCAACCACACTAAACCACCATTCGTTTTCAAATAATATTTTTCTAATTTTTTTACCTTTAAACAAAGCTATTTTTAAATTATTCATTATATTTTTAATTAATAATTTAATTTATTTGGGAAACAACATTAAAGATAAAATTACTTCATTTCTTCCTTCGCCTGATTTACTATCTTGTATATATGTATTCTTAAGCCAGTTATCTGATAGATTAGATTTAATAATTGAATAAACTTCGACTCCTAAACTTTTATTCTTTATAAGATCCCAAATCTTTTTTGCTATTCCTCTTGATAATGCACCCTCCTCTGTTTTTTCTACAACTTTCTGTAAATATATTTCTTGTTCTTCTGTAAGCTGATTCTTATCTTTTAGCATTATTCTCAATCGCTTTACTATTTTTTGAGCTGAATCTCCTCCTCGTTTAATAGTTTGATCCTCATCATTTTGAGAGACTAATTGTTCAAATAATAATTTATTTTTTTCTATTAATTCATAGTAGTCATCAGTAATATTTCTTCTTTTTTCTTTTATATCAGACTCCATTATTTTGATAGCATCAAAAAATCCGAGTTCTTCTGGCATATTATTGTTACTAATTATAAATTTATCAATATTACCTTTTTGGAAATATGTTAATAATGCATTTTGATTATAGATAAAAATTTTCCCAACCCTTGATTTTTTTGGTAACTTTTTTATCCTATCAAAAAGCATAATATTTAAATCTCTTATTTCTTTGATAACTTGTAAATATTTTAACTCACTTTCAAAATCCTCATCTTCACCTGTAATTGTTTTTTTAGACAAAAGTTTATTAAACAAATCATGAGATTTGATTTCT
This sequence comes from bacterium, assembly GCA_037139335.1. Taxonomy (GTDB): domain Bacteria; phylum Patescibacteriota; class Dojkabacteria; order JAOAGR01; family JBAXGO01; genus JBAXGO01. Next base: position 4,775 of record JBAXGO010000041.1, on the reverse strand, counting down.
TCTCCCTCTGTTAATAAACGGGCATCATTACCTAATAATTCGATAAACATATTTATTTTGGCTTCAGCAGATTCACGTAATTTTAAAATATCATTTGCTTGAGTAGTAGGGAAAAAATTGTATGTAAATATTTCTTTGAATTTAGTATCAACACGATTGATTCTACCAACTCTCTGAATCATTCTTGTAGGATTCCAAGGAATATCATAATTAATAACGCAGTTAGATCTATGAAGATTCACACCTTCGGCTAAAACATCTGTTGTAACTAATATTCTGTAGTTATCATCTTGTTTCTTAGACTTTGCATCAAAATTTGTTATTACTTCATATCTTTGATTAGCTGATGAACTACCAGTGTAATTTAAAACAATATTTGGAAATGTTTTATTAATATTTTCATATAAGTAATTTGCAGTCTCTTTTGATTCTGTAAATATTAAAAGTTTATTGTTTTTTAATGTTTTATTTTCTTTTAGTAAGTCAATAAAAGTATCTAATTTAACATCTCTTTTAATTTTATCCCAGCTACTAGCAACTTTTTTTAGAATTTCTAGATCATATTTTAAGTAATCAAGTAAATTAGTTTCAAACTCAGAAGCATCATACTTTTCTGCCTTACCTCTTTCAATTAAATCTAATAACTTTTCTTCATCTTGATCTGATAATAATTCAAAGAGTGTATTTGCACTATCATTACTTACATAAACAAATCCTTTAATATATTCTGAAATCATAACCTCATATGAATTTATAAATCTATCAAGTGTTTTCTTGAATGCATAAATACTACTTTCAAATCTTTTTACTAACAACATTTTCATAAACGTTGTCATGTTCTTTTGTCCTTGTTTAATTTGTTGTGTTATATCTCCTTTGTAATACAACATCGGTGAATATCTACTATATTTAAATGCTTTGATAAATGATATTGTCTGATCAAAAACAGTTTCCTCCAGTTCATCTAATTCATAATAAATTGCTGTTGGATCTGCAACATCAGGAAATTTTAGACTTTGCTTAGAAAGATCAGTTTCATAATATTTTCGTATTTCATTTCTTGTTCTTCTGACCATTAAGAATTTTAAAATCTTTTCTCTAATTTCTTTTGCATTTTCGGTTACAGTCAACATATAATCTTCATAATCGCTTTTACGATCCAAACCTTTTAATCTTCCATTTAATTTTGAAAAGAAATTATCCAAATCTGGAACACCTGGTATAGAACTCTTTCTTGAGTTTTGAAATAATTTAATTTGAGAAAGCAGATCACTTGGCGTATTATTGAATGGTGTTGCACTTACTAAAACAACTTTTTTCCCTTTACATATTTCTGCGAGTTGATTATAAGTATCAGTCGACTGATTTCTAAAACGATGAGATTCGTCAATTACAACAACATCAATATTTTTATCTAGTTCATTTCTTAATATATGATCTAGTTTACCTAATGATTCAAATTTTCTATGTCGTATTCCAAATTCATCAAAGACATTTGGCCAAGAGCCTGGATTGTTTTCGTCTAATAAAGAAGGGGGGGCTATAACAAGAGTTCTTTGATTTAAAGATTTAATTAATCTAGTTGTGATAAAAGTCTTACCTAGACCGACAACATCTGAAATAAAAACACCACCAAACTCTTCTACTATTCTTTGAGCATTTACAACGGCTTGTCTTTGATAATCTAAATCTAAATATCCTCCTGGTAGTTCGTTTTCATCTTGGAACTGATTATTCAAATCATTCTTGAAATATTCATAAAGAAATTTCAAATATAATTCATATGGAGTTACTTCGTCCGAGAGGTGAGTCTTATTTTTGATAGTATCAATATACTGATCGGTAATTTCTATAGATTCTTTCCATAACTCTTCAAATTTATCTAATGCAAATCTATAATCTCTAGGATCTCTTAACTGTACGTTAAATTCGAGATTACCATCCAAACCTCCAGCAGTAAGGTTACTAGAGCCTGTTATTACCATTCCTGGATCTCTATCCCCATCTTTGAATGTCATAATATATACTTTTGCATGTAAAGGAGCTTTGGTATATATTCGTATCTCCATTTTACCGCTCTGAAGCCACTCAATAAATGTTTTTATACCATCTTCAACATCTTTACTATCATCTGCTTTTTCAACTTCTTCTTGAATTATTCGAGTTGTATTTTCTTTTATCTGTTTATTTGATTCAAACCCTAATCCTTTTTCATTAATAATAGTTTCGGCTATTTTCTTATCGACATTTAATCCCACTAATATTCGAATTTTATCTACATTTTCAAGTGATTTATATATTTTATAGAAGCCACTAATATAAAAATAACCAACAATGGTATCAAATTGTTTAGTATATTTTGGAATAAGTGTATTAAATTTGTCTAATAAAGACTTGTTATTTTCATTAGTTATAAATGTTAATTCTTGAGGGCTCATTTCGAAATTAGTCAAAATATTACAATAATTTTCCCAAATTATAGTTCACGCATTAATTAATAACAAATATTTTTTATATGACACTTAAATGTGTAAACTACATTCTCGCCCCCTACCACTTGTAATAACAGGCGATTTTAAAGAAATAATACGCTCCCCTTCCCTCCTAATTTCCTTAGATTCTGTATGTTAAATGTAATACAATAAGAAATCTTATTACTTACTTTAAACAATTATCATGTCTATCAATTTAGGTCGATTCCTTGGTCCTCGTGGCGATAATAAACCTACTTCTGAAGTCATACAAAATAAGATGCTTGAAACTTATGATCCCAATAAACATACAGAATTAGCCGCTAAAATAGAACCTTTGTTAAAGAATTTAACTACTGCGCAATCTGAACTGATGAGTGCTGACGATAGACGAAAATTAATTGGAGTATTAAGCGTCAATGGCGTAGACCATGTATTTATTGATTTTGGCGAGATACCATTAGAATCTCCCTCTACATTCTACCCAGATTTAAAATTAAGAACCATAAAAGAAGCTTATGGTAATCGTGGGGTTGGAATATATGATACAGAAGGAATTTTATTCGTGCGTTCTAAAGATGGAAGAAATTGGGTCGGTGGCGAAACAGATATACCTGATCCCAATTTATCGATTGATCCGAATTCTGTATATAAAGCATTAGAATATAAAGGCTTCAAATTTGGTGGTAAAGGTAATATTGGAAGCCCTTTTTCTAGTAGTGATGGAAATGATGTATATGCAGCGGCATTAAATGGTGTGGTACCTGGATTAGCTCGTAATATAATACAAAAACGTCTATTGGATATTGATGTACTTTGTTTTTATACTACATCCGATGGAGAAACTGTAGCTGGAGTACCTCCTTCTCCAGAATTGCCTGATGATTCAGACGGAGGTAGAAGAGGATTATTGGAACCAAGAAATCAATAATTATTTCTCTCTAAATACGACAAAAAATCTTGATCGATTTTCCGACTCGAATTACCGAGAGTTCTTGGCTTAGTGTTGTCAAAAATAAAGTAATAAAACGATGCTAATATACCAAATATATTATAATTGTCCTATATTAATAATTTTTAAGTGGTGAAAAATCATAGTGAACTATATGTAGCTGTTCTGAAGGAAGCTCAACGAGTACAGAAACAAATGGAAAAAATTGATCATCCATGTTTAAAAGAAGGAAATGGTAAATGCTGTGAAGATTTTGGTGTTCCAATATTAGAAGAAGATGTTTATAAGTTAGCATCAGCTTTTAAGAATAATAAAATACCAATTGAAGTTTTATACGCAGCATTAAAAAAATCTAAAGATAAAAAATTAAAAGAGTGTGTCTTTCTTGTTGATAGAAGATGCTCGATTTATGGCTATCATCCAGTTTATTGCAGGAATTGGGGGTATGGTTTAGTGGGTTTATTAGCAAATAAGATTTCAAAACAAGATTTAGAAATTTTAACTCTTCAACTAGAACAGGGATTATCAGTCAATGTTCCTTTCGAAGAGACTGGTCACAGAATGTGTCAAAAATGTTATGATGAAATTAAAGGTAAAAAAAATGGAGGGAGACTTATGGTTACAGTAACATATCAAGAAATATTAAATAATAATGCTATGATAGCAGCAATTAATGATTTTAAAATTGGAACAATTAATCAAATGCCTGAAATGGTTATGGCGCGTTTGGGAAAAAAATAATCCCATTCATGTTATAATATGAGATATGAAGCGGCAGAGGCCGCAAGGCATTAGTAATAGTGCCTTCACCTGTTGCTTTGTATATATTTATCACTCAGTTCAGCACTTGGTACGCAATCTTTTTTACTATATCCCATGTATCGCAATCCTCAAGTTCATCTTTTGTGAACCATTTTGCATTATCTACTTCATCTAATTGTAGTACTGTGTCTTCTTGAATAGTATGCAAAATATAGGAACAGTCAGGATCTCGTTGGATTATTTTAAAACCGACGGTCTAAAGTTGTCACCCTGAGCTTGTCGAAGGGCGACTGTAGGAAAACTTGAATGCAAACGGAATAAATTAATATATAACCTCTCTGTCACGCAAAGCGTGACATCTCCCCTTTTTTAAAAGGGGAGAATTGGGGAATGAATACAATAACCTCTCTGTCCTAACGGACATTTGTCGAAGGGCTAATTACGTATTAGATAGTTTCAAATTAATATCTGCAAATAATTTGAGTTATCACTTTTTAAAAGGAGAGAATTAGGAAAGGAATACAATAACCTCTCTGTCCTAACGGACATCTCTCCTTTTTTAAAAGGAGAGAATCTGGAAAATGAACACA
>JBAXGO010000040.1:0-10353 GCA_037139335.1 bacterium | reverse complement strand
GAGTTTGCAATTCGTTTACCACTTTTTCTTTTCCTTTAGAAATTTCGTAATGCGGAATAAAACCACCAGGAATATCGATGGCTTGTTTGTTTGATTTTGGTAAATCTCGAATATGTCCGACAGAAGCACGGACGGTATATGCACCTTCTAAATATTTTTCTACAGATTCTAAAAAAGCATAAAGTTGTATGGGTCTGTCATAAGAAAATGCCAATAGATCTACTTCTGGTGCTTGGCAGAAAATATTAAAACAAAAAAATATACTATCACGAAAGGCTATTATAATATTTTTGAAAATCGATAATAGTAAAATATTAAGACCTTTAAAAAAATATTTAGCTAAAAGAAATCCCGTCTAATCCTTATTTAGACATGGTAAAATAATTAGTGTAGAATAGTAAAATCGTTAATATAAAATGTCGGATCTATTTCAATTAAACTCAAAATATATTCCAACTGGAGATCAGCCTCAAGCCATTGAAAAACTTGTAGCCGGTTTAGAAGCTGGCAGACAGCATCAAACACTACTAGGTGCGACAGGTACAGGAAAAACATTTACCATGGCAAATGTTATTACCAAAATACAGAAACCGACTTTGGTACTTGCACATAATAAGACTTTAGCGGCCCAGCTTGCATCAGAGTTTCAAGATTTTTTCCCGAATAATGCTGTGAAATACTTCGTTTCTTATTACGATTATTATCAACCAGAAGCCTATATTCCAAGAACCGATACATATATCGAGAAAGAAGTTGATATTAACAAAGAAATTGAAAAGTATAGAAATTCTGCGACGCAATCTCTACTAACAAGATCTGATGTCTTAATAGTTGCTTCTGTTTCTGCAATTTATGGTTTGGGAGATCCTGACGATTATTACGATTTAACTACAGAAATTTCTGTAAATCAGAGTTTTCAAAGACCAAAATTATTAAGACATTTAACGGACTTACAGTACCAAAGAAATGACATTGAATTTACAAATGGATCATATAGAGTCAAAGGAGATGTTGTTGATATTTTTCCATCATACGATGATGTCATTATAAGAATTGAGTTTTTTGGAGATATTATAGACAGAATAACGACAGTTCATCCCATAACGGGAGAAATAACATCCACACCCAAAAACATACGTATTTTTCCAGCCAAACAGTATGTAACACCCTTTGAAAAATTAAAATCTTCCTTCGACATTATCACTCGAGAAATGGAGGAACGGGTGAAGTTTTTTGAGAACCAAGGACAAATTGTAGAGGCTCAGAGGCTAAAACAAAGAGTAACATATGATCTAGAAATGTTATCAGAGCTTGGTTACTGTAACGGAATAGAGAACTATTCCCGATTAATAGAAGGCCGAGAGGCTGGAACACCTCCATCTACCCTACTCGATTATTTTCCTGACGATTATCTAATGATGGTTGACGAATCTCACATTACAATTCCACAAGTAAGAGGTATGTATTTTGGTGATAGAGCAAGAAAAGAAAATTTAATTAACTTTGGTTTCAGACTTCAATCATCATATGACAATAGACCATTGAAATTTGATGAATTTCAAAGAAGAGCTGGAAAAACAATTTATGTAAGTGCCACCCCATCACCATGGGAAATGGATATGAGCGAACAAGAAGCATATAAATATCCAATTGACGACACAATATTAAGAAGATTCAGTATTATCGAGCATCTACCAGAAAATAAGAAAAATGATGTAGAAGACTTCAAAAAAATTGAAGAAGAAAGATCAATTAGATATCAAAGCAAAGGCGTTGCGGAACAAATTATTAGACCAACAGGATTAATAGATCCAGAAATAGAAATACGACCAATAATGGGCCAAGTTTTGGATTTGGAAAAAGAAATTGAAATTAGAGTGAAAAAGAATCAAAGAACTCTTGTTACAACAATGACAAAAAGAATGGCAGAAGAGCTTTCAAACTATCTATTAGAAAAAGGCGTAAAAGTCCAATATCTTCATAGCGATGTAGAAACGATAGAGAGAGTCGAGATTTTACGAGATTTAAGACTAGGAATTTATGATGTAATAGTAGGGATTAATTTATTACGAGAAGGATTGGACTTACCTGAAGTGTCATTAGTCGCCATACTAGATGCTGACAAGGAAGGTTTCCTCAGAAGTCTAACTTCACTCATTCAAACAGTTGGAAGAGCGGCAAGACACGAAGAAGGTCATGTAATCATGTATGCCGACCGTATGACAGCAAGTATGGAAGCTGCAATTTCAGAAACGGACCGAAGAAGAAGCATACAAAAGAAATATAACGAATTATTCGGAATAACACCAATATCTATTAAAAAAGATATAAAAAATCAATTAGAAAGAACTGAAAAACATATTACAGAGATAGAAAAAGAAATTGAAACATTTGAATCGATGTCATTTGATCAAAAGAAACAGCTAATTGGAAAACTTAGAGAACAAATGAAAAAAGCTTCAAAAGAGCTCGATTTTGAAAAAGCAGCAGAAATTAGAGACACTATAATTAAGCTACAAAATACAAAGTAATTAAATATGCTTTTTTCGTCTGTTGTTTTTTTTCATTACATTAATACAAATCCAAAGAATATATGTTAAGAACAGTAACGGAATTATTAGTATCAATAATTTCAAAATTAGAATTACGATCGAAATTGCTAAAAAAAATATTATAAAGATAACAAGCATCTTCGTAATTGGAGGCCTATACTCTGTCATAATTCTTATAATTAGTTATTACTGTATTATTAAAAAAATAATGAATTTTTTCAATAAGCATCTACAAATTTTGCTACAATAAAACTCAATAGCAAATTGAATTAGTTCATACAACATGATAATATCATGAGTCAAAAGGGGCCAATAGCTCAGTCGGTTAGAGCACGGTGCTTATAACGCCGGGGTCCATGGTTCGAGTCCATGTTGGCCCATTTGTTTTTTTAGATTGCGTTATATCGAATAACGCCCCCTAGTTCGAGTCCATGTTGGCCCATTTTTCAATCACAATTTAATTAGCGTTATATCGAATAACGCCCTTCGAGTCCATGTTGGCCCATTTTGTATAATTTTTACTTTGATTCCAAAAGCACCATTAACCTTTGCCTCATAATCCCAATAAATTCCTCATCCCATTGATGAACGTTATCCTTTACTATTGTAATATTTGCCTTGGGATTGAGTTTGACAAATTTCAAACATTTTTTAGTACTAATAATCAGATCCTTCTCTGCTACAACAACTTCTATCTTGCAATTAAGCTCTTGCCATTCCTTAATAACCTTAGTCTTTATAATGCTAAATGCACTTTCGAACATTGCTTGAAGATCTGATTTTCGTTTATTCTGAATATCCAAAAGTTCCAGTCGTATTGCTTCCTGAGATTTGCTTTTAACAATTCCATCTATAAAAATTCCATGCATAAATTTATCACTATTTCTAAGTTTATTCATTATGCCGTCTAATTTTCTGGTTTTTGCAAAAAGAAATATTGTAGGCATAACCCAAAGATGGTGCCAAATTTTTGGAGGTTTAACTAATATTAATGGAGTGTATATAAATAAAATCCCCTTCACCATTTCTGGATTCAACCAAGCATATTTAATGGCAACTTGAGAAAATCCACTATCAGCTATAAGAGTAAAATTTTGTATTTCTAATTTATTTATATGAATTTTTAGAAATCTTACTAAATCATCAACGGTGTGACCACCTTCAAGTTTTTTTGATTCTCCCCTACCCGGAAATTCAATTACATAAAGAGAATATTTTTCTGAATCAATCCACTCACCAAAAACATTTAAATCTGTATAAGCACCAGCCCAACCATGCATTCCAATTATTATTTCGGCACCTTTTCCAAACCGAACAACACGAACTTCTTCTAAAAATATAAATTCTGGCATATAAAATTATATGAAGTAAATGAAAAACAACAGTCTGTAGTTTACAACGTATTTAGCCTAGGAGCAAAGGCGGTATCATCCTTAGAAGATAAATCTTCAGGTTTAACAATACCTCTTGCATTTATTTCAGCTTCAACAGCTTCACGGTCTCGACCATATTTCAGCCTTGATAACTGAATAATCGCATCCCTGACATTTGGATTTGCTGGTGGATCTTTATAAGATGAATTTACCGAAAAAGGTGGAGGGTAAACACCACCAACGAGTAATTTTATATACGAGTTTAAATTTTCTACATTGACAAGATCTTTTTCATCGAAAATAGGTGCAAATTGCGGAGTCAGAAATTTAGCATCTTCAGCACCAACACGAAAAACATTAAGAGTACCAACATTACCAAACACAGCATCTTTAATTTTATCTGTTAGCTGTCCTATAAACTGATGCGCAACAATTAGATTTAGTCTGAATTTTCTAGCTTCAGACAAGATGGTAGCAAAATCTTCTGTAGCAAAATTCTGGAACTCATCAACATAAAGATAGAAATCCCGTCTTTCTGACATTGGAATATCTACACGGCTCATAGCTGCAGACAAAATTCTAGGCACCATTAATAGTCCTAAAAATTCACTATTCTCAGAACCCATCATACCTTTGGAAAAATCCATGAGCAAAATTTTGCCTTCATCCATTACCTTTCTAAGATCAAATGATGATGATGATTGACAGAGCATATTTCTCATCATCAAATCGATAACAAACCTATCCAATTTTGAAGCAAAGTAACCTAGAGTTTCTGACTTGTGATAATCACTAGTTTTTGCCATTTGCTCTGTCCAATATTTCTTTACATATTCATCTTTGAGATATTTCATCATCTCATCAATGAAAGGTTGCTCACCAAGAAGTAGTCTTAAAACTTCCATCATAGAATTTCCAGGTTTGGCCATAGCCGTAAGCATACAGTTTCTAATAGCTCTTTCTAACTGTGGACCTGTAATACCTTGATTATTAGGGTCAAAAAGTTTCTGAAGCATTTTATAAAACGCTGCCACAACACGATGTTTATCATTTTCATCTCTATGATCAAGAATATTAAGTCCAAAAGGACGCTCCATATCAGCAGGATTCCAATAAATAACATCTTCAATTCTTTCCGCTGGAATTCTTTCTAATAACCATTCAATACTATCGTGATGAGGATCGATAAAAGCAATTCCCCTTCCAGCTCTAATATCTTGAAGAGCCATCATTTGTAAGAATCTGGATTTACCAGCACCAGTCTGACCAATTATATACATATGCCTTCTTCTATCATCAGGAAGTATATGCACATTCTTCTCTACTCCTCGAAAAATAGAACGACCAATCCATAAACCGCCTTCTGTAGGGACAGAATCATCTGCTGCAGCTCTTTTTGAATTCAACCAACTTATATGAGGAGTCGTAACATTCTTATTAGGAAAATGGAAAATAGCCGCTAATTCCTCAGTATTCAATATAGAAGGTTTCCCCCAATAATGTGGAAAACGGTAAAGAAAATCATACATGAAATCCCTTTTAGCGAAGAATTTTATTTTCTTTTTCTTAAACTTATTCATTTGTGGCGATGTATATTGCTCAAAAGCACCAGCCATATTTTGTAGATACGTCTTAGCCTCGTCTTTTGATTGAGCAACACTTATTAAACGGATTACTGTATTGAAGCCTAGCTTACCAATTTTTTTATCAATACCTTGGCTTACATCTTGAGGTAATGAAATTTTACCTTTTTCTGGATCACTATTATTTTTTTCGACACTACTTAAATATTTCCTTCCAATTTTCTGCCATTTAGGATCAGCAGGTGAAATAACAATCTGTACAACTCCAGATTCACCTTGCCTAAATCTTGCTAATACAGATGTAATAAGTCCCAATGAGTCAGCTTTGAAACCTTCATGAGTTCTAATAGGATAATAATTTTCTTTGGAAAGTTTGAATTCTGCAAATTCTACATATGAACCTTCAGCAAAAATATTATACTCCTTGGTCATTTTCACCTCTGCAGAAGGATAAACGCCATGAATTAATTTCTGAATAAGCATTTCATGCTTAGTAGGACAGACTATGTAAAACTTAATAACTTCAGGAAAACCGACAATTTCTATAGAAACAAAATCCTGAATTTTTTGTATACTGCTGTTTATTTTTCCAGATTTATAAATACTGGAAATACCTGCGTACATCTGCTCTGCAGCGATAACGTCAATTTCATTATCTCTAGGAATCGAAACTTCATAAATAGTAGTTTCCAAACCTTTTTGTTCATAGACATTTCTCCTATATGTTCTTAACCACATGTAAAAAGATATGTACAATAAAACACATATAGAAACTATAAAAATAATTGTTATTACGAGCAGTACGTCCATTACTTCTTTTTTGATTTAATTAGTTTTTGAAGTAGCACAGCAAACCATGTATTAGACCAATCTTGGTTTCCATTCTTCACAAGATTTGGTGTATCCTGAATAAGATTAGCTGATGGAGTATAACCAGTCAACATACTTTTGACTTGAGTAACGGGGTCTACTGTAGGCTGGTTCTGAATTGAAGCTTGCACAGACGCATTTTGAACGGGCATTTGAGATTGAGGTAATTGAGATGCAGAATATGGACTCTGTCTTTGCATCTTCCTATCAGGATCAATTTCAATATCCTTAATTCTTTGCTCCTGTTGCTTTTTTATATCCTCCGAATTTAAATTTTCAGGATTATAAATTATGTTTTCATTAATTGGCCTATTAGGAATCATGTTTCAATAATCAAAATTTTTATTTTTAAATGCCTTAGCCATTTCTATCTTAACATCTTTTCGCTTTTGCTGCTCTGTCTTTTGATACTCTTTTTTCGTTACACCAATACCTATTTTTAATTTTAGCACCCGACCTTTTTGAAAGATGCCCAATGGAAAAACTTGATGCCTTTTCTCATCTAAATAAGCACTAATCTTGTTTATTTCGTTTCTATTTAATAAAAGTTTAGTTTTATCAACTGACAAACCAGTATGCATAGCCCACAATTCACCTTTTTGTAGTCTTACCACAGATTCTTTTAAATTGTATTTACCTTTTCTGATTTCTTTTACCTGCGAACCGGTCAAAGCCATTCCAGCCTCGTATTCCTTCTCCGTTTGATATTTAAAAGCAGCAAATTTATTGTAATAAAGCATATAATCAATTACACGCTGTATTTTAGCACCATTTTTATATAAATATAATAGAGTAAAAAAAGAAAATTACATATCTGGATTTACATTTATTTTGAAAACCCCATATGACGACAAAGCATAAAGTGTTATCCTACCACCATCTTCTTCCAAAGAAAGTCCTTTTACAGACTTAAAATCAAAAGGAGAATTACTTTGTGGCATATATTGAGCTTTAAATGTAGCAACACCAGTTGTATTTTTTATATCAAATACTAATATTCTATTGTTTTTTGGATCTGATATGAAGAAAAATACAGGTCCTTCCTCTCTAGGAGTCATACCAAAAATTCTAGCACCAGCACCAATGGCTGTTTTCATTACTGGTATTGTAAATGTTTCCTTATCGACTTTAGCACTTGAAATTCTATTATATTTATTAACAACACCTTGATTATCAATTGTGAAAACCTTACCATCAATAATTGTAAAATCCTCATTTACATCTTCAAAATCAGTTGGGTTATATCGTCCTGCTACAGCGAAAGACCCATTATTCAAACCTGGCACTCTTTGAATCGATTTTAACGAAGGTTGGAGTAAATAAAAATTATCAGTATCACTGCTTACATATGTTTTAATAGCTGTAGATGTTGATAATATCGAATCATATCCAGCTAAAGTTTTGACTTGTTTATTTGCGATATCAACACTTAATATTCCTTTAGTAGTATCTAAGACCAATAAAGAAGTTTTACTAAAATCTAAACCAAGTGGCTTGGACAAACCGTTCGCACTAGTAACAATATCATCCATAGAACCTGTCATAGTATCGACCTGTACCACTTTTGAATTATTAAAATCCGTGTAATACAGTTTCTTATCTTTTAAAGTTAAACCTGTAGGATTTGCATTTTTTTGCAGCCCCTCAAATCTTGATAACACAGAAGACTCATCAATTCTTAATACATAATCAACCTTATCTTGAAGACTTAAGATCCTAGCATTAAAATTATTTAATTTGTCAGCAGTGAGAAATTTATCTTTCAAAGATGAGTTCTGAATATTTTTTACTTGTTGTGTTAAGTCCTTTATCTGATTTTGTAAACTAACATCACCCAAAGTTACTTTTTTGTATGAATCAATTACCTTTGTAATGTTGGTATCAACTAAAGCAATTTCACTTTGATATTTTTGTTCTGCTTGTTTCCTTTGATTTTCTTCATTATTTGATTTGATAAAGAGAAATAAAGAAAGCATTAAAAAAACAATTAAAGATATTATCAAAAAACCTTTTTTCTTATTTGGAAGATTCTTGCCTAAAGTTCGACCTTTACCTCGAAAGAATAATGAAAGAATGTAGGAAAAGGCATCTCCAATATATTGAAAAATGTTTTGTAAAAATGGCTTAATCTTTGGAGATATTTTTTGAAAAATATTTGAAGTAATCCCCTTACCTTTATTTAATATAGATAATACTTTATCCTTCAAAGTTGAACCTGTATTATAAGATTCTTCCATTTCAATATTATCATCGGCAAATCTATTTGATGAACGACTTCGTCTAGTAACAACTTTTTCTATTTCAGGATCTTCAGAGATTTGTACATTATCAATATCATAATTTTTTTCTGTATCTTGATATGTTTTTTTATCATCATTCTTTTCGATGATTAAATTATTTTGCCATTCAATTACAGGATTATTGTTATAAGCTAATTCTAAGACATCGTCATGCGCCAATATACCGCTACCATCGAACGTATGATCCTTTCCTTTTCTTAAATCGTATTGATTATCACCTCGAAAAATAATTAGATCAAATGGATTACCAAGTGAGACATAAAAAAACTCTCCTTTTATCAAAACATATGCTAAATGAACATCAATAAAAGATTCTTTATCTAATGTTTCAGAAAGCACTTTTAATATTTTTTCATTTACTATTTTGAATCTTTCTAGTACCGGCTTTTTCTCAACATCATCTAATTGTCCTGGAATATAATCTTTGAGGAAATCAACAACCTTGGATATTTCAATATCATCACTTGCGGTAACAATAAATGAAATACAGCATTTCGATTCGCCTTTATCCATATTGACCATGCCAAAATTTGGATACAGGTCTGAATTTTCAAACAAATCATTTATTGATGGTATTAACTCAATTTTATTTTCTTCGGAATCCTTACGCATAATAAGAAACATCAATTACATTTTATGCATATAATTTACCATATTCCAAAATAAAAAACAGTATAATTTATGAAATTGATTTTTTTGGAAAAGAAACTAGACTCCAAACATTATCATTATCTCTAGAAGAAAAAGAACAGTTAATACTAGTAAAATATGAAATATTCCCATTATAGCAATTGGAATTCCCCCCTTTGTTTTTAATGTACTATTCATAATACCTATCTGTCTTAATTGAAGAAGTACATATATGACATATACGATCCCGATCAATAAAAATATAATTTTAAATGACCAAAGAACAACTAGCCCCGGATCAAATTTGAAAATTATCAAATCTATCATATTATTTTTTATTTCCTAAATAAATTGACATATCCATTATGAAATCTCTTACCTTTGATGACTTTGGTACATTATTAAGTGCGAAAGAAGTTGTTTCTGATGCTGTCCTAACCACGACACTCCCCATGTCAAAAACAGTCTGAAGAATTCCATTATGTGTATCTACAGCATCTTCAATATTTCTCAAATCAAGCTCTTTAATAGAATGTTTCAAAACAGAAAGAAAGTCTAAATCAATCAATCGCATTGATGTAATAATATATGCGTTATAAAACCAATAAAGAAAATCTGCAAAGAATTTACTAATAGACCACAAATACCACATTATTACTATCGACCAAAGAACAATGTCGTAAGGTTTAGTCATCTGAAAAGATGAATTCTTGAAGATATCAAAAGATAGAAGCCATGTAATAATAAAGTATATTACCAAAGGAATAATTAAATTAAAAAGGAATTTGATAAAATATCCTAATAAAATTATCCTGTGCTGCCTGATAAATAATACAACTTGTTCCTCTGGATTCTGATTAGCAAATTTAATGTTGCTCGGCATAAGAGAAATACTAGCCAGAGTATGTGCTGGTTTTACCTCAATTTTGGAGTCCATTATCGCCATTTTTTTATCTATTTATATGAATTATAACTACTTCTTCTCAAAAGTAAACTCTGTACTATAAACATAGTCATTATAAGGAGTAATATCATTGAAGATTGC
>JBAXGO010000039.1:0-10507 GCA_037139335.1 bacterium | reverse complement strand
GTAATAGAAAAAAATCCAGCCTATGGAATAAGACGAATAAAAAAAGCACTTGAAATGTAGTATTCCCTGTTCTGATGCAAAGGGCGAAACAATGATGGGATCGGCTCTTGTAACTGGTACAAACAATTTAAAAAATCCTTCGGCTTGTTCAGGTAATACTCAGGGAGCAAGTTTTACAATTAAAAATTCTGCTGGTCAATCTCTACAACTTTCAGCTGGTCCTATCGCTTACTCTAGTATTAACGCCTCAATGATGGGAGGAGCTTGTACTAATTCTCATATTGAGTCTAGAACTGCAAATATTGATGGTACCAATAAAACTTTCGAATTTAAATATATGGATAACGAAAGCTCGCCTAAGGCAGTTGTTGACTGCTATGGATTACCAATGCTTTTAGCAGGAAAAAATAGTAGATGGGTAAAGTTCTATATGCATACGGAAGGTATGACTGCTGGAAATTTGGATACAATGTTTGATGTGATAAAGAGTATTAAGTATCCAAACGAGAAGTAAATTGTCAATATAGTTCTTTATTCTAAGTAGGTTTATAATTTACTAGAATTTATACTTTTATGGCACAAACAATACTATACCTAGAAAATCAGGAACCTATTAACAATCCAAATATTGAGAATATTAAACTAGCATTAGACATGATTAATGGCTCGGAATATACAATGATTGAGTTAACATGTGTAAATAAAGGAACTTTGATGGTAGTCGGCGGTAATAATAATAAAGTTATGGTCACATTTATACCAGAAGATGTCGAGAAAGATTCCCCTTCTCTTGCGGATAAAACGCAGGATGATTTTGAAGAATGGGAATTAACTTTTGAAGGAGAAACTGTGACATATCCAGCAAGATTTTGTATATCAAAGGAAATGGCTTTGATAGCATTAGATAGGTTTCTAATGTCAGGAAAAATTGATAACGACTTGGACTGGGAAGTTGCGTATTTGTAAAGGGAGACAACCTTTTCCTACCAACTTTTAAAATTTAACTATTCTAGTTATCTTACATCGCATTCTCCAACAAATTGTTTCAGATCTTGGCTCATAGCAATCATTTCTGGTTGCGTATAAGACTTATCTTTCAAACATTCTGGGTCTGCAGCTTTTGTAGGAATGAAGTTTTGAAGGTAATATTTTTTTGCGCCTTTTATAGTCTTTTCCCCTATTTCGCAAATATCTTCTTTCGATAATAGGTTCTCAACTATGGTTGTTCTGAATTCATAATCGATTCCAGAATTCATAATGAAATCTATACTTTTTTGTATTTTGTCTAGATTCACTTTTGACTTTGCTATCTTTTCATATTTATCCAAAGGAGCTTTTATATCCATGGCGATATAATCTACTAATTTTTCTTCAACGGCTTTTTCCAGAATTTCGGGATTGGTACCATTAGAATCTAGTTTAACTAAAAAACCCATAGCCTTTATTCTTCTCATAAAAGCCAATAAACCTGGTTGCAGCGTTGGTTCTCCACCTGTTATCACGACACCATCAATCTTTCCCTTTCTAGTTATTAGATATTCGAAAATAGCTGATTCTGAAATATTTTCAACTTCTTCTGGTCTAACTGAAAGTTCTGGATTATGACAGTAGGGGCATCTGAAATTGCATCCATTAGTAAAAACTATAGATGCAATTTTTCCTGGAAAATCTATTAAGGTTGTTCTTTGGAAACCTCCTATTTTCATATTTCCTTTGTTTTTTCTAAAGTAATTTTTTTTGAAACTAAATCTTTTCCAAAGTGATGAACACGATATGTTTTTCTATTTTTGAATTCTTCTTTCTTTCCTTTGTTCCACTGCTCGATAGGTCTGATATAACCCACCACCCTTGAGTAGACTTCTGTCTTGTCACCACATGTAGGACATTCATGGTGCTCGCCTGCTACATAGCCATGAGAGCCACATACGCTGAATGTTGGAGTAAGTGTGAAGTACGGTAATTTATAATTTTCACAAACTTTTTTCACAAGATTTTTTACTACTTCTGGATCTTCTACTTTTTCTCCTGCAAATATATGTATTACAGTGCCACCGGTATATTTCGTTTGTATTTCATCTTGTAAATCTAATGTTTCAAAAATATCATCGGTATAATGAACTGGTAATTGAGAAGAGTTTGAATAATAAGGTTCTGCTCCTCTTAATTGGATGTCTTGTTCGTTAGCACAGATGATGTCTGGATATAATTCTTTATCTTTTTTAGCGAGTCTATATGATGTGCCTTCTGCGGGTGTAGCTTCAAGATTATAATTATCTCCAGTTTCTTCTTGATATTTCAAAAGTCTGTCTCGCATATAATCCATAACTTTTACTGTAAACTGTCTTCCCTTCTCGCTTCCGATATCTTCTCCAAATAAATTCAAACATGCTTCATTCATACCTACTAATCCAATTGTTGAAAAATGATTTTCCCAATATTTATTAAATCTTTGTTTAATATTTCTTAAATAAAATTTGGAATATGGGAATAAATTCTTTTCAGTTAGTTCTTCGACAACATCTCTTTTAATTTGTAAACTTTCTTTTGATAAATCCATTAATTTACCAACTCTTTCTAAAAATTCTTTTTCTGTTTTTGCTAAATATCCAATTCTAGGCATATTAATTGTAACTACACCGATAGAACCTGTTAATGGATTGGATCCAAACAAACCACCACCTCTTGCAATTAACGATTTATTGTCCAATCTTAATCTACAACACATAGATCTTGCGTCCTCAGGTTTCATATCTGAATTTACAAAATTTGAGAAATATGGAATTCCGTATTTTGCAGTTATTTTCCACAACATATCTATGTTTGGATTATTCCAATCGAAATCTTTTGTAATATTGTATGTTGGTATTGGAAAACTAAATACTCTACCGCTTGCATCACCAATTAACATAACTTCTAAAAATGCTTGGTTAAGCATATCCATTTCTTTTTGAAAGTCTTTGTATTGTTCTTTCATCATTTGTCCTCCAATTACAATTGCTTTATCGGCAAATGTTGGTGGTACTGTCAGATCCATTGTTAAATTTGTAAATGGAGTTTGAAACCCTACTCTTGTAGGTACATTCATATTAAATACGAATTCTTGTAATGCTTGTTTAACTTCAGTGTAGGTTAGATTATCGTATCTTATAAATGGTGCTAATAGAGTATCGAAACTTGAAAAGGCTTGGGCACCTGCTGATTCACCTTGTAATGTATAGAAGAAATTTACAATTTGTCCTAATGCTGTTCTGAAATGTTTTGCTGGTTTACTTTCTACTTTTCCTTTTACTCCAGTAAAGCCTAAAATTAATAAGTCGTATAAATCCCATCCGACGCAGTAACTTGCAAGTAAATTTAAATCATGAAGATGTATATCTCCATTTTTATGTGCTTCTCCAATTTCAGGTGAATATATTTTACTTAACCAGTAGGATTTTGTTACTTCTGATGCTATGTAATTATTTAATCCCTGGAGGGAATAAGTCATGTTACTGTTTTCGTTAACTTGCCAATCAAGTTCTTTGAGATACTGTTCGATTAAATCTGAATAGATTTTGTTTTTGTCGTTCATATGACTGCCCTTCATATGTAAAAAATAATTTGCCGAAATTCGGACTAACAATGTAATGTTAATATGAGAATTATTCAAGAGAGGAAGAGTTGCCTTTGTATGTATTTATTTGTATATATGGATATATTGGTCACAAAAAAACTCTACTGTAAAGAATAAAAAAAATATGGGCTATCAATATTCTACAGAATATAAGGTATCAGACATTAAATTTAAGTGTATACAAAAACTGTACTATTATTGAATGAGCAATGAATTTGTACTATAATTATAATTATGAATATGAAAGTAAATAAAATACAATTTGTTTTGAATATAACGAACACGACAACGCCATTGGCCTGTCGGGTTTAAGCCTTGTATTTTGATCTTTTGTTATATATAGAGCTCCCGCCAGGGAGCTCTTTTAGTTGTTGATAACTAGTCAATATATTGATGAGAAGCTTGCTAAACGAGGTACATCGTTAAAAAGATCATGATTAAATAATTTTAAAATGTCATGAAATCTAAATATATTGTTATATCTAAAAATAAAAAAATTTATAGTGCAGAGGAATATCTTCAAAAAGAAGGCTGTAGTAATGAATTCAAAAGATTCATAGAAATTGAGGCTTATGGCTCTAGTAAAGTAGATCTTGATAAAGGCGAATCTTCAAAATATCTTTACTATGCTAATAAAATGGGCTTCCGTTGGGAGCTAAATTCTCCGATTGGTTTTATGAGTTGTGACTACAAAGCAAATTTTATTCTTCACAATGTAGAAGAATTAGCAAGACTATCAGCACAAAAAATAAATATACCCGTCTATGAAGTTAGTGGGGCAAGAGCATTTGATATGTCATATCAGGTTGTAAAAGATTATGCTTATTTATATGGAGAGCGACTAATTCAATCCTCCGTAGGTCAAGAAAGAAAAATCGTATTTGGATATGATGGAAGTTATCCACAATTTAATTTGGCTTCTCTATACTCTCTTAGTTACAAACAAATCCCGTTTGCTCATTTTTCAAATGCTGAGTGCTATAGGCTTGAGCAGAGTGGAGAATGTATGCTTTTTTATCGAATGAGGCAATTTCATATGCCGGATTATCATCCATATTTCAAAGATATAAATGAGGCATGGGAAGGTTATATTAAAATTGAAAAAATAATTATGGCTTCAGGTAAAGATGTTGGTATAGATTATCTTATCTGCGGAAAAGTTTCGTCAGAAAAAGAATGGGAGAAGAACAAAAAAAATATTATTGAAATTGCTTACAGAAATAAACAGGATATATTAATGGAAATACTTTATGACGAAAAATCTTATTATTGGTCGGTCAATATTGATTACAAAATTATTGACTCTTTTGGACAATCAAGAGAAATTAGCTGTATACAGATTGATATAGAAAATTCCAAAAGACTTGGAATTTCGTATATAGACTCTAATAATGTTAAACAATATCCCGTTATTATTCACAGTGCACTTATTGGCGGTATTGAAAGATACCTGTACATGCTTTTTGATGATTTCAAAAATAGATTTCCTTTGTGGTTATCCCCTATTCAGCTTAGACTTCTTCCAATTAATGAAAGCCATATTAAATTTTGTGAAAATATTTGTAAAAAATATTCTAAATATAAAATTAGAATTGATATAGATGACAGAGCCGAAAGTATTAGTAAAAAAATAATAAGTGCTCGGGATGAACTTATACCAAATTATTTATTAATAGGAGATAAAGAAGTCTCAGGTGAAAATATGGAGAAGTTGGATGAATTAATAAAATCCATTCATAAAAAGAATAAAAGCAAACCCTTTCTTCATTACAACTGGCCAATGCTTAAAAGCCAGCAGGTAAGGTGAATTAAGAATTAAGTGGAGGTTGATGTCATCCCGAATCCTCTGTAGCTCCTACTTTACTTAAGTTACTTAGGATAAATTTAGCGTAGGAGGAGAGGGATCTCGTTAGAGTAAAGATAAACACAGGGCAGGCTTTGTCGAAGGTGATGTTGGAATATCCATCCTCATGGTTCGACGAGCTCACCATGACAACAATAAGTTGTTGCTCTTAGCTTTCTTTGTTATACATAGCTTCGTCGAAGAATGAGAGAGAAATCCCGTTGGTTTATTATTCCAGCGGGATGTCGCTTAGTGGCATGACAAGTTCATTCGAGATTCGAAATGATATTACTATAAAGTCTTATAATTTCATTACATCTTCCATTCTGTATACATAAGGCTTTCGACATCTTCCCAAACCAAATCATTTTCTTGTAACAATGTGTATATTTTCTCAGTTACATAAGGGATAAATGGATGAAGTGCCTTTATATATCCGGTTAGTACTAATAATAGTGTTGAAAGTGTTTCTTCTATAATTTTATCATCACTGCTTTTCAATAATTCCTTGGTTTGTTCTATATAAATGTCACAATATTGATGCCAAATACTGTGATAAAGTTTTTCCGCAGCTATGCCAAATTTAAATCTATTCATGTAATCGGTTGTCTTAGCATGGCGTTCATTGAATAATTCGCACATAATCTTGTTTTCTTCCGATAAGTAAGTTTCCTTATGAAGAATATTCTTATCTAATGAAATCTTCTCTACTCCTTCTGCTTGGTCGATACTTCTCAAAACATATTTTGCTGCATTCCAAATTTTATTATTGAAATTTCTAAAATTCTTTAATTTGTCAAAAGTAATCGCATAGGATGTTCCTGCTTTATTTTGATAAAAATAACACATTCTCAATGTATCGATTCCATACTTATCTTCTACATCATCTATTGGAATAATATTTTTTCTAGACTTGCTCATCTTTTGTCCGTCTGTTCCTTTTACCATACCATGGAGATAAACGTCTTTGAATGGTATCTTTTTCAATTTGAAATAACTGAACATCATCATTCTCGAAACCCAATTTTCCAAAATATCAAAGCCGGTCTCCATTATTTCAGTTGGGTAAAAAGTGTCCATCAGATCGTGAGCCATCAAAGTCGCATATGGCCATTGACCTGAACTGAACCATGTATCAAAGACATCTGGATCTTGAATCCATCCTTCTCCTTCTGGTTTATCAAGCTGAACTCTCATATGTTCTTGGTTTGACGGATTTAATTGAAAAAATTCTCCATCAATATTTATCCATAATGCGACTTGTCCAGAATCATCAATTCTTTCTGAAATTTCTCCCCTATACCAAACTGGAAGTCTATATCCCCACCAAAGACTTCTTGAAATAGCCCAATCTCTGAGATTTTCCATCCAATAGTAAAATTTCTTCTCCATAAATTTTGGATGAATTTTAACTTCACCATTTCGAACCATATCGATAACTGGCTTTCTAATTTTATCAATATCAATAAACCATTGTGATGACATCATCGGTTCAACTACTGCTCCGGTTCTTTCGCTAACTTGTATGTTTTGAATTAATTTTTTTTCTTCTATGAATAATCCAGCTTCAGTTAGATCTTTGATAATAATTTCTTTAGCAGCGTTATATTTAATGCCTGTATATTTAGGACCTACAGGACCGCATAATTTCAAATCTTTATCGATGACGTTTATATAGCTGATCTTTTTCTTTTCGAAAAATCCAACAACTTCTTCGTGTTCATGCATTTCTTTATCTACCAAAGAATTCCATCTAAGCATAATTTCGAAATCATCTGCTGCATGTGCTGGTGTAATCTTCAAACAACCAGTCCCGAAGTCTTTTTCTACCTTTCCATCCGTTATTATTGGTACCACCCTATCAGCAATTGGAATGATTACATTTCTATTTTGCAAATGAAAAAATCTTTCATCTGTAGGGTTAACAGCTACTGCAGTATCACCAAACATTGTTTCTGGTCTAGTTGTTGCAACTGATAAATAGTCTTCATTAGATAATTCTTCAAATGTTATTGATACTAAGCCGTTTCTACGTACTTTCATATCATAATTCAAATCTAATTCCGCAAATTTTTTGTCTACATCTAAAATGTCAAAAATATCATCGCCAAAAACTTCTTTCCAAACAATATTTTCATGAGCTTTTTCTAATGAGTTAAAAATTTGAACATCACTTACTTTTTTGTAGACACTTGATGATTGATCATCAGTTATATCTTTGCATACTACAATATCTCCTTTTTGGATATCACCAAAATAACGATCTTTCTCCTCAGGATTCAAAGCTCTAACAATTTTATTCAATTCCCCTGCTCTTATTTTGTTTAATAAAAAATTATTTTTATAAGAAAATATCCAAGCTTTTTGTTTTACAATCGGATATTTAATAGTATAAATACTACCTTCTCTTTCCTTCCTCTCACACTGGTTATCAGCGATTACAGATCTTGCTTTGGGATCCCAGTTCACAAGTCTAACTCCTTTATAAACCATATTTTCGTTATAAAGTTCTACAAATGTCGATAATACAGTATCCACAATTCGTTCATCTAAAGTGAATATATCTCGATCAAAATCTGCGCTCAAACCAATTGTTTGTTCATCTTTCAAAGCTTGCTGCTTATTAACCATGTTGAAGTCCCAAATCTTTTTATAGAACTCCTCTCTGGTTAAGCTAAATTTATTAATACCTTCTTTTTCCAAAACATCTCTTACGAAAACGCCTTCTCCTTCTAACCCTGCATGATCTTTCCCAGGTATTAATAATACTTTTTTGCCATTCATTCTGGCATATCTTCCCATAGCATCTTGATAAGCATTTCCTGATAAATTTCCCATATGTGGTCTGCCATATGCGTTAGGTGGAGGACAAACAATACAATAAGGTGTTCGACCATCTTCTTTCATTTCATTTGTCGTAAAAACCTTTTTTTGTTTTGGATCATATTCTGGTTTATATAGTTGCTTGTCTAACCATTCTTTTCTCATTTCAGGTTCAAATGTTTTGTAGTCATATTGATCCTTAGGTATATTTTTTAGTTTCATATTTTTATAATTAATGGACTGCCTGTTTCCATTTCATAATAATTAAAATCCGTAGGCGACGGTTTTTTTTCTTAAATCGTTCTGCCATGCGGAACGGCTTTTACTATATGTATTATTTTAGTATTAATTTTCCAATTCATTTATTTAGCACATTAATATCTATTTTTTATTTCAGTCCTATTTGTTCCATTAATTGTTTTCTTCTTGGCGATGATGATGCCAATATAATTTTTCTTTTCATACTCTTTTTCAAAGTAAAGCAAAAACTCCCCACAAACATGAATTTCTTCACATTTGTAGGGAGTCAATAAAATAGCTCGTACCGTCCTACTTCCTTTCCTCAGCATCAGCTTCGGAAAACTTTTTTTGCTGTTTCGGGCAAACCCGACAGGTTCTACAAAATTTTTCAATTTATTCTTCCTGTTGCTCACCGGTGACATGTCCGGATCTAAGCGTTAGCTTATTATATGAAAAAAAAAGGATAATTAAAAGAGTTTTTACTTATCTCCTAATTCAGGATATCTCACATGTTGAACTATATGTGTTTTATCCATAGGCCATAGTACTACCCAAGCTTTGGCTCTAATTTTATTTTTTTCTATCGGTCCTAGTTTTCTAGAGTCCAAACTGTTTTTTCTGTTGTCGCCCAAAACTATATAATTGTCGGTAGGAACTTCAATTTCTTTTCCATTCGAAAATAATGTATCTGCTGAAACATATTTATTATCTTCAGATAAATAAAATTCATTTAGAGCCGTTCCATTGACATAAACTTTGCCTTCTACAATTTTTACTTTGTCGTGCGGCAGACCTATTATTCTTTTTATGAAATCTTTTCCTGAGCTTGATTCGAAAACAATTACGTCCCCTCTTTGCAAGTTTCCAAAATTAGTTGTAATTTTTTCTGAAATAATTAAATCTCTAGGAGTAAAATTTGGTAGCATTGATTCTCCATCAACGATATTAAACGAAGCTACAAATACGTAAATAATTACTACTATAAATAAAGCAATTACTACAACCTGGATTGATTCAAAAAAAGATCTTGCTAATCGTCCTAATTTTTCATTAGAAATACTTCTAAAGCCATTTTCGTACTTAAATTTCAAATCCTGATTCTCTGTTTGATCGTTTTTCACTAAATGATATTTATATATTAATATTGTACCTGATTGAATACATGTATTTTATCCAAAGGCCACATTGCAATCCATACTTTCCCGATAACTTGACTCTTATTGATGAAACCAATGTATCTGGAATCTAAACTATTCTTTCTGTTGTCACCCAAAACCATGAAACTCCCCGCAGGCACCGTCTTTTCTTGTCCTTCAGAAAAAAAAGTTCCTAAGGGTACAATTCTATTTTCCACAGATAAATAAACTTCAGGTATTATTTGATCGTTGACATAGACTTTCCCTTCTGAAATTTTTACTCTATCGCCTGGTAGTCCAATAACTCTTTTTACAAGATCTTTATTAGTAGTTTCACTAAATGTTATCACATCGCCTCTATTAATATTATTTACTGTTGTTGAGACTTTTTCTACTATCAATATTTCACCTGATTCCAAAGTTGGACTCATAGAAGAACCAATTACAGTTGTCGGCTGAACAACAAAACCTATTACAACGACTAAGGCCAATGCAGTTATCATAAGCTGAATAGATTCAAAAAAAGACTTAATGAATCGACTTAACTTCTCTTTTATTTTAACTATTATCTTTTGTTGTAATATATTTTTTTCGTGCATTTGCTAGTTTAACAGAAAAAAAGTTAAAATCTTAGTGATGGTTCTCTGTCTAGTAATCCTATTTGTTCTGGAGTGTTATAAACATTTACTCCTTTGATATATTGGTGATACCCTGCAATACTAATCATTGCTGCGTTGTCCATTATTAATCTATCTTTAGGATAGTTGAATAATATATTATTTCGCTTTGCGATCTTTCTTGCTTCGGATCTTAATTTTTTGTTTTTTACTACTCCTCCTCCGAGAACAATTC
>JBAXGO010000038.1:0-11174 GCA_037139335.1 bacterium | reverse complement strand
ATAATCCTACACTATCCAAACTACTATTTCTAGGTACCAATTTTGGGACACCGTCGTTTGCGCGTATATTTAGCGCAATTTATATTTTAAATAAATGTTTATGGCAGTATTAATTTTTAGTGGTGAAAGTGGTGGAATAGAACCTGTTGATAGAAAGACACTACTTAGTGAAAGTTCAGTGATAGCGAATAAAAGAGCAAAAGCAATGGCTTTAGCCAATATGATTTCGGCTGAACTAAAATCAGAAGCAAAAAAAGAACAAGAACAAGTAAAAGAATAATTTTACTTGCTTTACAGTATTGTCATGTAATACCTCAGATTATGTATGCTTAAAAGTCTCATAACTGTGGGGTGTTCTATTGAATACAAGTATCGTAAATAGGCTTTGGTATAATTCTTGCAAGTTATGCAATCGCAGTTTGGATCAAGGGGAGTTTGATCATTTTTGAATTCTTCCCTTTTTATTCTTATTTCTCCGAGTGATGTATAAACTAGTCCGTGACGGGCATTTCTCGTAGGTATTACGCAATCCATTAAGTCATAACCTAGATTAGCTAGTTTCAGCACATCTTCTGGTGTACCCATTCCCATCATATATTTCACTTTGCTGTCGTCGACCATTTCTGCAAAATATTCTATCATTGGCCAAGATTCTTTAGTTATCCAGCCACCATATCCGTATCCATCGAAACCAATTTCTTCTAATCGGTCATAACAATTTTTTCTTAAATCTTTGTCATTACCACCTTGAACTATTCCCCATAATTGCGGCTTGATTTCTCTTTTATCATCTAATATTAATCTTTCATATTCCAATTTGCATCTTTTTGCCCATTCTACTGTGATATCTACGCTTTTTTTGTTCTTTCGTAAATCACCTTCATCGTGTATACAATAGTCTAGAACCATCATTATGTCAGAACCAAGTTCATATTGAATTTGAATTGCTCTTTCTGGAGTTAGAAAATATTTATTACCATTCTTAGGATCTGTGAATTTGACCCCTTCATCTGTAATCTTTCCTAATGGCTTGCCATCATTGTGTCTTTGTATCAAGCTGAAAGCTTGGAAACCGCCACTGTCTGTGAGGACTGGCATATCCCAATCTGCAAATTTATGAATTCCACCCTGTGATTGAATATATTCAGAACCAGGATTAGTCATTAGGTGATAAGTATTTGTCAAAGTCATTTGTAGACCAACACTTTTCATATCTGTTGAATCCATATATTCTATAGCTCCTCGAGTAGCATCGGGTGCGAAGCATGGCGTTTTAATATCTCCATGAGCGGTTTTTATGACACCTTTTCTTAACTTAGAACTATTAGAATATTCTTTGACTTCAAACATAAAAAACAAATATGTAGTGATTGTAATAGATATATGGAAAATTCACCAGAAACGGGGGGCAGTTAAAAGTTAAAAGTTAAAAGTTAAAAGTTAAAAGTTAAAAGTTAAAAGTTAAAAATTAAAAATTAAAAGTTAAGAATTAAGAATTAAGAATTAAGAATTAGGAATTGGGAATTAGGAATTGGGAATGTTTGTCATGCCGTGGCATTTAGTTCTTCATTTCTATGTAATCCAGAATGAAATGAGGGATCTCGTCGGATTAAAACACGAGATTTCTCACTAAAGTTCGAAATGACATAGAGCTTCGATGAGCACACCGCACAGGACGGGGATGAACACACCCCGCCTCTTCTTTCGCAAACCCCTTCCGTCACTTCGTGCCACCCTCCCGAGGGAGGGATCTTTTTTGAACATAAGTGCGGCACACCTGTTGATAGAGAAATCCAACGGGATCCTTCGACAAGCTCAGGATGACAAGTTTGGGATGACAAGCTCAGGATGACAAGCTCAGGATGACAAGTTTGGGATGACAAGCTCAGGATGACAAGCTCAGGATGACAAGTTTGGGATGATATAGAGTTTCAATGAGTACGCCATACAGATTCCTCCCGAGGGAGCTGTCATTCCTGCGAAAAATCTAACCTCTCTGTCCTAACGGACATCTCTCCTTTTATAAAAGGAGAGAATATGCAAACGGCGCAAAGCCCTGAACTGACCTCTCCGCCTCGCTATGCTCAGCACCTCTCCTTTCGAAGGAGAGGATTGGGGAATAAGCACACCGAGTCACTTCATGCGGGGAGGAATTTTATGACATTAAATTATTTCACATTTATATTTAATTTTTCACATATAGCATCGGCCACATTTCGTAAATAATTTATCATTTCATTATCTGTTACTATTTGAGACTGTACTCTAATATTAGGATTTAGTCTAATTTCTATAAGATTACTTGCTGTTGTTAAATTACCTCCATAATTAAACTGCTGAGCTAATAGATATGGGTTTAATCTTCTCTTATACATTTCAATGTTAGCCTGTCGATGAAAAATAAATTCAACTGTATAATTTTTTCTTGAATATGGATTGGATGTGTAACCTATTGGAAATTGTTCTAAATAATCAAGAGAAATGCTTCTTTTCCCAGTAAGATAATCTCTAAGATATTTAAAAAATTCTAAACCCTCTACAAATTCCATTTCAAATCTATCTTTCATAACATCTCGTGTTTTTAACCATATTGCATATACTTCATCAAAATTTAAAATATTATTTTTAGTCTTTATTTCAATAAGCTCGGCTAAGAAAGGCCTTTCTACCATAGATGAAGTCCATAATCTTTTTTCTGGTACGAATAGTGGTCCGTAAATACTTTCATCTTTTTCCAAACCTTCTTCGTCATATGCCATCCAAAATTTGTTTTCTAATCTAACTATTCTTAATAATCTAGGATCCGCTCTTTCGTAATATTGTCTATAGAAACGCTCATCTCTTGTTAATACTAATTGAATTAATGCATTATGCATAAATCTATCTGTATCCATGGTAGTTTTTTTCTGATCAATATCAAGATGCTGATCAAATTTATGATTCAAAAAAAATTCATATAGCAAAGCAGAATATCTATCTGGGAATTTATTTTGATAAACATCAAGTAATTTCATAACTGCTTGTTTCATAGTCATTTCGTTTGGATATACTAGACCATAAATTGAACTTTCATGTCTTGCTCTTTCTGCAAGACTAATTTGTGGAATTGTAAGTCCATAATTTTCTGGAACCTTTGATGTTTTTGATCTTAGTGAATTCAGCATTATTAAGTGGCTTAATAATTATTTGGCACTGGGGGATATTTACAATTATATACAAGATATAGAAAAAATTGGAAGAATCATATATGAAATATATACTTATAAAATAAGTTACTTAATAAGATTTGATAATAATAAAAATCTTAAAAGAACTTTTCCCCAAATCTGTTACCCATTTTTTAGTTTTTATGATACCTGTCTTGCAGGTAGTGTCTGTTCTGCCGTTAACTATTCGACAAACTTCTGCATCAGAACTAGTTTATGAAGAGTTGCCTTCAATTAACGTTTTTTCTTCTAAATATGGACCTGGAAATAATAGAAGATTCCTTGCAGTAGGTGATTTTTATGATGCTATCGCAAATGCATATTATGGAAGAAGTGAAAGTTATTTAAAATTTGATTTAAATCTTCCAAAGGGTTCAATAATTTTATCAGCAGAATTATCGTTGAAAAGATATGCAAATGCAGGCTCGTCTTTCACAATGAAAGTTGGGAAACTAGTACAAGATATATCGTCTACAACAGGACAAAATACGGGTGATTATAAAAATAAAATTGGGGAATATGGTTCTGCTTTAATTGATTCAGGAAATTTGGATTTCAAAGATTACAGCATAGATATTACGAATTTAACCAAGGAATGGATTAATAATTCTTCCAATTATGGTCTATCACTTTATTCAGACGAGAATAATAATAATCGAGGTGCTGCATTTTGTAGTACTAGAAACGATAACTTTTGTATATCAAATAATTCACCAAAAATAAAAATAAAATATACCGTTAATCAACCTCCAAATATTCCAGTATTGGTTTCACCAATAAATAATTATAAACAATCTGGTAAATGTGATGAATCTACTATTCCACCAACGGGAATTTGTAGAAATAAGACTAAAATCGATTTTATAATAAATAATTTAGGAGACCCAGATCCTGCACCTGGAGATTATAAAGATACAATAATTGCATTCTCTGGTGCGAATAATTTTAATACTGCTACATTTCAATCACCAAATATTCAATATTCATCAGAATTTGCTGACGGTGTTACGCATTGGAAAGCTGTTTCAAAAGATAATTTAAATGCTATAACAGAATCGAATACATATCTTTTCACAACAGATACAACACCTCCAAACATTCCAATTATTAATACGCTACCTCAGTATTCCTCACAATCTGGAAATATTAATCCATTAATTTCTGTTGAAGTATCATCACATAAGACATTAGATAATGTTGCTTCAGAAAATGGAATTTCATATTATTTAGAATATTCCGAAAATCAAGATTTTCAAAAAACTTTTTATAAACCGTGGCAGAGTAATTCAACCTTTCAATTAGGTTATAAGGGTGCTGATAATATTGAAAATACAGATGATGACTTATTGAATGAACATACATATTTTTTTCGAATAAAAGCTAAAGATTCTGAGCCACTAAACGATGGAAATGTTTCAAATTGGAGTGAAACTACTTCTACTACTATTGACGCCGTTTTTCCAGTTATAAAAAATTTTAAAATTTCAGATACACGCTTCAGCCCAGAAAACTTAACAAGTTCAGGTGTAAAAGATAGTACAACATTCACATTTAACTATGATGAAAAAAATCCAGATAAGGCTTACATAAAAATATATAAAGACAAAGAATTAATAAAAATTCTTACTCAAGACATTTCAATTACAGAATCTAATAATATCTCTTTATCATGGGATGGAAAAAATGATTCCGAATTCTTTACCAATGACGGACTTTATACGGCATATGCCGTCGTAAATGACAAAGCTGGAAATGCAACAATATCAAATGGAATCCAAGTAATTGTAGATAATTCAGGTGCAAATATAACAATAAATTCACCCCAAGATAATTTTTATACAAATAAAAATTCAATAGAAATTAATGGTCAAGTTACGGTACCTAGACTACCTGATAAAGAAGATAAGGACATCAATAATCTTGAAATTAATCTGGATAATAATTGGGTAAAAATACCGTTTGATGAAAATTATTTTTTTTATACAAAACAAAATTTAAATGAAGGGGAAAATATATTTAAATTTAAAACAGTAGATACTGTTGATAATAAAATAGAATTATCAAAGACGATCATTTCAGAATTAGACCCTCCAACAATTACCGAAATTCGTCCATCAGGTCTGATAAATAATCGTAAGCCTGAAATAAAATTTACAATTAATGATTCGATAAAAGACAAGTTATCGTCTGGAATTCCTGTAGGTGTCAATCCATATCACATGAAAGTGTGGTTAACATACGATAGTTATCAAAATAATGAAAAAATAATAATTACAAAAGAATTAATTAATAATGGTGTGAATTTGGATAATGCTTTATTAAGTGATTTAAATTGTATTCCTTTACAAGATATTATCATTCACAACTCACAGCAGACTTCTCAATCTGCTGAGTGCAATATAACTTTTCTCAACGACCTACAACCTGATTCAAATTATACTGTTTACATCTATGCGGAAGATGTTGCTGGAAATTCTGTGCAAAAAGAAAATGCATTTAAACTAGATTCATACGTGTATTCTGAGATTTCATCACCAGTAAATAATGCAGTTTATTCATCTAGTTCAATTTTAATTAAAGGAAA
Organism: bacterium; assembly: GCA_037139335.1. Classification (GTDB taxonomy): domain Bacteria; phylum Patescibacteriota; class Dojkabacteria; order JAOAGR01; family JBAXGO01; genus JBAXGO01. Next base: position 5,384 of record JBAXGO010000038.1, on the reverse strand, counting down.
GACGTCATTAAATTCTGAAATAAAAATCAATAATAAAAATTTAAATAAAACAAAAACATTCATTTTAAACAATGAATTGAACGGTACTGGCATGGATAATGATTCGAATAAATTTATAACTTCTAATTTTAAAGTAAATTGTAAAGTTTTTCCAAATATAAATTTTACAATAAATAATCCTGATGAAGAAATTTGCGATTGGGAAGTTTCAATATTGCAAGATTATTCGATAGAAAATATTGATGTTGTAAATAATAATTTAATTACAGTTACTGACGATGCTGAAAATAGTATTAAACATGAGATAAATATTACAATTAATTTATATAAATTTAATGTAGTCGTTTCTGCTGATTCAGACTATTTTTCTCCAAATGGCGATGGTATACAGGATGGATTAATATTTAATCACTATGTTGAAAATTCTACAGATAAAAATTCAGAAATTTTACTTCAAAATTATAATTTAAAAATTAGAAATGAAGGTGGAATAGAAGTAAAAAATATTACAGGAAATAATTTGCCCAGAGAAAGCTTTTATGACGGTAAAGATAATATGAGCAATTGGCTGCCAGATGGAAATTATACATATTCACTTGAAGTGAAAACACTAGATGGTATCTCAATTTCAACAGAACCACATAATATATATGCCAGAACTAATTTAAAAAATGACGTAATATTAACTAGTCCAAAAAATGGCTTAGTTACAACACGAGGAGTAATTTCTGTCCAAGGATTAGCTCCGTCTCAGTCTGTTAAATTTCCTGAAAACTTCTTTCGTGGTCATACTCATGTCGATATTTGTGTAGATACAGAAGGAACATCTTTATCCTGCGATTTAATAGAAAGTGTTGATGCAGATTTATCAGGTAATTTTTCAACTTTAGTTGTACTTCCTAGAACTATATCAAAGCAAAGCATTCACTATATTAGTGCCACTGCAAGGGATGAATATGGTAATGCTACAGAAAAATCTAATGTAATCAGAATTATTCAAGATACTGTGGATCCTTTTAATTATGTCAAAGTAACACCAGCATTAACAGGAATAAATACAAAAGAAGATTATGAAAACTTTTTACAAAATAAAATATCAATTAATAAGCTAAGAACTGTTTTTTTGTCATCAAGTGTGACGCAGAATACGGAAAAGATGCAAATAAATTATTCCAATAAATTTAATTTAAAAGATAGTAATTACATAGCCACACTTAATGATTTTTCAGAAGATAGTATGCTTCTAAATCCTTTTTCTTCAAATTCTATAAAGAAAAATCATAAAAAATTATTGTCGGATAATAGTATTCCAGATTATAACTGTGGAAATCCCGAAGGGTGTTTATGGGAATATTATTTACCTATTTATCCAGATTCGTCGGGAATTTATGAAATAGAATTTACAGCAAAAAAAGGAGATACTGTCCAAACAATTTCTGCAGGTTTCAAGGCTGATGGTGCAATTCCTGCTTCTCCATATATTATGATTTTAGAAAAATGGGATGACGAAAAAAGTATATGGGTTCAGATAAATTCAATTGATGAAATTTATTATACGAATAAAAGTAAACTTAGAATTAGAGGTGCAGCTGAGCCAAATAGTATGTTGAAACTTGTTGCAAATGATAAAGAAACCAATAATGAATTTCATACATCAGAATTTGGAACATGGGAATATGTAATTAATGATATTAAAACACTTAGCTTAATATGTGGTGATATTAATTCTTTAACATGTACTTATGGAAAAATAAATATTCAGGTTAGTACTGTTAAAAAAGATAATGAAGGTAATGAAATTTATAATATTAATTCAACAAATAGTTTAAACATAATTTATGACATTGATAAACCTAACTTAATAAATATCAATCGAAATAATTCATCAGGATATGTGCAAACAGGAACGGAAATTCAGTATTCTATAACTTCAAACGAAAAATTATTATTTTCTGACCTGATTAAGGAAGATGGTTTCATTAAACAAATGACAAATTCTTCTAATAATAAAACGTGGACTGGATCAATAAATATCGATAGAAAGAATGAAGGGGCATATTATCCTCAAATTAATATTAAAGATTATGCAGGTAATGTCTCATATTATGATTCTAAAAATTTATTTGAAAATAAAGAATGGAATGTATTTATAGATAATTCAAAACCTGATTCGCCATTAATTAATAAAGAAGGGTGGGGGATTGATGACGGAATCAAGGCAGATGGGATTTATCCAGAATTAGGAAGAACTAATCCACATTATGTAATTAAATCAAATCATATTGCTTTAACAGGTAAGGCGGAAAAAAATCAATTAGTTAAAATATTTATTAATAATCAACCAGAATTAATTAAAGTAGGGGATAGTAATTGTTTTAATTCAAGCCAAGATTTGAAAGCCTTTGATGGTTTAATAGTTAAATTTGGGGCAAAGTGTGATTGGAATTATACATATTTCTTTCCTGACAATGGCGAAAATGATATCTTCGGAGTACCGATTCATTCTTATCTTTTTCAATTTCAAACTCAAGATCTTGCTGGTAATAATAGTGAAATAACTAGTCAAGAAATAATTTATCACGATACTCTAGCCCCGCAAAAAGTAGATATATTAAACATTACATCTAAATCATATAATCCAGTACCGTATATTTCGACATATCTAACAAAGGATAATTCAGTAAATATTATTACATCTGCGGAAAGATTTTCTGATATGGAATTTTCATCATCTCATAAAAATATTATTTCAAATTATAGACTAATAAAAAACAGCTCAGATCGGAAGCTAAATCAACAATTTTCGCTAGGTACATTGATAGACGAAGGAAATTGTATTCAAAATATTAATGGTCGAAAAATAGGAATATGTGAGGACGGGATTTATAAATTTACTTTAACCTCTACAGATGCCGCTGGGAATAAATCTATCACGACAGAAGTACAAATCGAAAGAGATACAGTAGCACCAGATAAACCAGATGTAGAATTATTAAATAGTAATGGGAAAATAAATGCAAAAATTACTGGAGAACCAAATTCAAATATATATATTAATAATGAAAAAAAATTTAAAATAAATAATAACGGAAATATGACCACTGAAATAACTCAGACACAATGTGGTAAAAATTACACTTTTACTATTCAATTAATAGATGGTGCTGGAAATATATCGGAATCAACTACAAAAAGTATAACTACTGAAAAATGTATAAGTAATGTAAACATGAACTTGGGGAGATCTTTCTTTGGCAGTGCAGATAATTACTATGGTGGAAAAACAATGTCCGATCTTGGTAATATAGAGATAAGTATAAATTACAATTATACAATACCTACAGCAGACGATATGTCACCAAGCGTGCAATCAAATATACCTCCGCCGATAATTACATATATGACAATAAATCAGACAAAAACTGAAGCCACAATATATGGAGTAGCTGTGAATAAAAATGCAAAAGCAAAATTCAAAGTAAAAACTCAAACAAAACAAAATACAAAATGTAATGTAATTTTCATACAATATGACTGTAATGAAATATTAGATGTTTATAGTGAAATGTGGGGAAAAATAGATCATGCAGGATTGGGGTTATATGAAGAAAGGGCAATATCTGATCAAGATATTGGATTCACATGGAACGATGAAGAAAAAGGACAATGGTCGATTACAATTCAGCTTAATGATAAAAATAAAGACATAAATATAGGTGACATGATATACGCCAAATCTCAATTATGGGGAGTTACACCTGCAATACCATATGGACAAGGAAAAATTATAATAAATTATTCACAAAACGGTCCACTAGTTAGTGACAAAAGTAATGTCGAAAAACTAGGCGGAGAAAGAGAAATGATGATGAGAATGATAAAGTGGACTTATGATATAGAAATGAAAGACGGCGACAAAGACTGGAGCGAAGCCGAGCTACAATGGACAGCTGAGGCGTTGGAGGGAGTACCGAATAAAATTAGATCTAACAATTCAATAAAAAATATTGCTAGAAAATCTCATGGTGTTAATAGCGAACGTAGTTGTACTGAGGGAGAAAAAGATTTAACTACATCAGGTTGTTTTGATGGAGGAAATACTTTATGGATCTATGATGCGTATAATTCTTTTTCTTCAATGGGATCAAAATATGGTAATGGTACTAAGATAGACGAGGGCTTTAAAATTAATTTAATTCATGAAATTGCTCATAGTTATAGTAAATCATATTCAGAAGTTTTGAATAATTTTAAAAAAATATCTTGGAATAATGAAAATGATATTAAAGAAAATGCTACTTTTTGTGATTTCATTACTTCTTATGCAATGAAATCATATAGTGAAGATTTCTCTGAAACATATGGAGTTTATTATGTAAAAAATAATTATTTTTTTGATTATCATCAAAATAATAATTGTGAAAAGTATTGTAAATGGAATGAATCCGATTTAAAACTAAAAAAAGATTATGTACAAAATAATTAAAACAAAAAAACAATTTATAACAATACTAATAATAATAAGTATAATAATAACTTTGTTCTCATATTTTATTATCAATAAGAAAAAAGAAATAATTACATATAGCTATCAATCGAAAATATTAGCTAAATGGGATCGTAATGCTTTCAACTGTCAATTGACTAATAACTTCTCACATTATAAATTGACATTATATAATTCAATAGAAACATCATTGCTTGAGATTTGTAATACAATGTCAAACAAAAAAATTGCGTCAGAAATTGGATCTTTTATTAATATTAAAAAGGCAGATGAATTAGATCAGAATTTATTAAAAAATAATAGTAAATCATATTTAAACGTTTATACTAATCTAAGTATTTCGATTATTACTAATGCTAAAACAAATGATATTATAGAAATTGCATTAGGAGAAGGTGCTACACAAAGAATATTTTGGAATTTTGATAAAAACAATTTTGAGAAAGAGATTGGGGCGACAAATTTACAATATTCTTTTAAAGGAGCTGAAATTCCATTTACTCAATATGTTTATCCTAAATATGGAATATCTTTTCAAAGTTATGACGATGATGGTTCAATAATTTCACTTAATCTTTTTACTCCAGTTACTGAAGAAGAATATCTAAAATATAACGAGTTGGGTTCTAATAACCAATTGTATATTAATTATGCGTATCATACCGTTGTGAAATAGTACTTTGATCCTTTCGTCTATGCTTCGCGTATCACCTCCCTTTTCGAAGGGAAGGATGGGGGAAATAAATACGATAAACCTCTCTGTCCTAACGGACATCTGTCGAAGAACTAATTACGTATTAAATAGTTAAAATAAATATTATTAAATAATTTGAGCTATCACTTTATAAAAGGGGAGAATATACTGAACACACCCCGC
>JBAXGO010000037.1:0-11430 GCA_037139335.1 bacterium | reverse complement strand
CCTTTATTTTAATGTATTGATTGATGATGTATTATAATAATTATTAAAATACTCTTCTTCTAACGCTCATCCTCCAGTTCTTTCACCTCCTGAACCTGAAATTATTGACAGAATTGGAAGAATTGAAAGTATTGGAATCATAGATCAGAATCTGCCCCTGCTTCCTGGTTGTGTGTCCACAGGGGAGAGGGGAGAGTCGTGAACTCAATACCTCCATCTCTATTCTCGTGAAAATATTGACAGAATTGGAAGTATTGACAGAATTGGCAGAATAGTCTATATTAGTAGTATTATATATAATAAGATACTACTACTCTCCCTCTCCCCCCTGTGGACACAATAGAAGCTGGAAATGCTGTAGGAATTGGTGACATTGGAGGAACTGACCAATTCTTCCAATTCCGTCAATTCTTCCATTATTTTCACCTCCAGGAGTGGAAGAAATGGTGACAGAATTGACCTGGATGGACTCGGTGGTACCGATTCCACACTAAGCTAACCATGTTGTAGATTAACTATTAATCATTAGGTAAAGACCATGTAGATTCTTTATCACAACCAAATCCAGAAATTCTCGATATAATTCCAATTTTTTTACAAACACGTCGAATTGTACTTTCAGAGTATCCTTCATTAATACCACTTCTAATTACATCTTCAGAAGACATTGATCCACCTTCAGATTTCAAAGTATTTTCCAACCATTTTGATACACCATTTTTCTGATTTTTTGATACAGTATTATCTACGTCTTCTGCTGCATCAAGAATATCTTTAGCACTTCCACTAACCAATTCTCCCCACTTAATACATGTAGCTCTTAAATCAGAATATTTAGGAACATCACGAAGTTCAATGTTATAACCAAATCCACAATCATCAGGGCCAATATTACTCTTTGCTCTTGCTAATATACTAGAGTATCCAGCAGAAATAGATTTAAGTTTAGTAGCAATCATAACAATTCTAGCAACTGCACAAAATGCTAGACTTCCAGTTATCCTATCTATTGGTTCACGACCCTGAGTACCTTTAGATAAATGTGTAATACCAAGAATGGCTGCACCAGTTTCTTTTCCAAGTTCTACTAAAGGAGCTAATCCTCTTCTAACTTCAGCATTCTTATGAGAGTCACCACTAATAGCACTCACAATAGGATCAACAATAATCATTGATACATTACCAATTTCTTGAGTTTTATTATAAATAGTGTTAATGTGAATTGCAGGATCAAATGGGATAAAATCACCATTTACTGCATTTACTCCATCTACAAAGTAGATATTACTCAAATCTGCACCCATAGCACTTAGTTTAGGTGCTAGTGTAATTGCTATACCGTCTTCCCCACTCCAAATCAAAACATTTCCACAAGTGGCTACTGTACCATCTGGGAATTCTCCACCACGACTAATAATTGAAGCAATAGATAGAGCTATTGTTGTTTTACCTGATCCTGGTTGACCAGCAATAATGTTTAGCATACTTGAAGCTATCCATTGATTCCATACAAAGTCAATTTTCTTCATTACTATTTGATCTCCCCTAGTAACATTTGCTGTTATGTTATTTTGATTAATATGCTGTTTATTTGCAGATTTATTATTAAGTCCAGAGATTGCTGTAGATATAGTCATCTCTCCGTAGGTACTTCCATCAGATTTACGTTTCTCATCCCACTTAGGTCGCATCAAACCTGATCTACGGAACAATCTATCAATGGATTGCGCATTACCATTACTCCAATAGGAAAGTATATTACATAGAGATAAGTCATCAGAGGAATGATCTTTTACACAATCTCCAGACCATAATTTGTTAAACAAAGTAGATTGATTACTGTTTCTAATTTTTTCAATAATTTTATCATCTTCGTTTTCAACAATATTAAAGTTATTTTTCGTAAAATCTAAAACATTGGGACTTAATGATTGATATTTATCATCTACTTTTGACTGTTTTTTAAAAATTTGATCGTGTATTTCTGAAAACCTTTCAGTACAATCTGATAAATCACTATCGTTGTCGTCGTATCTTACTCCAGAAATTGTGAAGTATCTTCCTTCATCGTACATTTCAAAAACCATTTCATCTTCAATGTTCTTTTTTCTCTCTCCAGATGGAAGTCTTCCAAATGCCAAGATATGGAGACCTTTTCCACTTGGACTAACTTCAATATATGTCGGAATATTCTTCAGTAGATTCTTAATAAACTGTTTTACCTCTCCAGTTTCTGGATTACGACAGTTATCAATATCAATGCCCATAACATTGCTTTCTTTTGAAAACATAAACCCAATTCCATCGTATTCCCCAGTTGAATATGCTTCTAAAGCATTTTCATAAGTTGTCCAGGAATTTTTGTCATCAACTCCTGCCATTTTTCCACTCAACTGGTATGGTGGCTTTGTCCATTTAGATCCTCTTTGTTGATATTTCCACAAACCCCAAGATGGATGGATTTTTAGTGAATCCGGGATGTTTTCTGGTATAACTTTAAGAGCAGTTGGTTTTTGTGGTTCTTCTTGTTTTCTAAATTGTGCCCAATCTTCTCCGAATGGAGACCAGTTTGAATTCATTTTAAGATTCCTTAATTATTATTTGAAAATTTCAGGATATGTCTTGTCCACATTCCTGATCTAATTATTTTTAATCCGGCTTTAGTCTAATTAGCTAAAACCGGATTTATTTTATTAAAATCTACAATAAAAATAGTTTAAAATTATTAATTTTTTCTCCTTTTATTTTAACAAGCTCTCTATACTCTCCATCAATTGTCATTCTTTCAATTATTTTACAACGCTTACCTACTAAACCAAGACCTTTAATTGTTTTTTTAATATATCTTTTATTTATTTTGTTATTTGTACGCTTATTTAGTGTCTCAGATATAAACTTTAAATTAATATATACAATATCAAGATCAACGTCTGAGTATCCGACTATATACTTTCCTGCATATTTTTCTATTGACCACATCCACAGATTCTCGTCTTCTGCACAATCAGTAATTGGCTTTAGAGAAGCACCAATTCCTGATAAATATTTAATTAAGTTACTTACGTTGTTTTCTTTAGGCATCTAAGAATATCTGGTTTGTGATATTATTGTAAATATCCATGATTTTTCCTTTAGTTTTACACAAATATTGTTATCTAATGCCGGATTTAGTCATCACAACTAGACGGCTCTACTGTAATTTATTTTACTAATCCATATCCAGTAAATTCTAAATACTCTTCAAATTTATTAATATTTTCTTGTTTCACAACATTGACTTCATAGTTGTTTATTTCTTCATTGAGTTTCCAGATTGATTCCCAATATCTATCATCAAATATCTTATTTAGTTCTTTTTCTAACGCATAATCTTCAGCATGATAACCTACTCCTTTGTCAAAAAATAACAAATAATCATCATTATGTGAATTTTCAGAAGTATTTTTAATGTTAGTATCTTTATTCATATATTTCCTTTTTAAAAAAAGCAACACACTTTAATCCGGCTTTAGTCTAGTGAACTAAAACCGGATTTGTTTTGTTTAAGAAACTACATTATATTACTACTATACTGCATCATATTCTTCTTCTTTGATCCATGCTGGATATTCAATTTCATACATTCCTTTATGTTCTCCTTCATTAACAATATTTCCATTAAATGATAACCTTTTGAATCTGCCATATTTCAAAGGATATTCTGTAGTATTTCTGACATAAATTCTAGTCTTCTTAAATTTAATTATAACTTGACAATAATCATCTGAGCTTAATACATCTTTAGTTCCTAATAAAGCCGTTTTTTTGTCTAATATAAAATCTTCTTCCAAGATCCCCTCCATAATAATTGAAAGATCTGGATAAGAAGCTGAATTTATTGGATAAAATACTTTAGTGTCACTATTGTAATTCATTTTATTCTCCGAATTTTACATAATTAACATAATATTTCATTTAGTTTCTACCTACTGTTATTTCTTACTTTCACTATGATAACTGTTAATCCATTCCTGACTTATATTACATCGTGATTTATTAAAATCCGGGGTTAGTCGCATAAATTCTTCAACTTCTGAAAGCCGCCAAAACACTCTATTAGCTAGATACACTTTATGTGGAAACATATTCTCTCTAATAAGTCGATCGATAACTGGACGTGAAATATTATTACACTTCTTTCTTAACTCTGGGTAGTTAATAAGATCTTCAATATTATCTGACATTAGAATATCCTCTTTGTTAATTTAATAAAACAACCTATAATACTACTTACCAAAAATTATTGTGTTGATAACAGAATCTAAAAACTCATCATTTTTTGTATCCTTTAAGCTCCAATGTGGATCTCTAAAATCTTGATATTGTTTACTGAACTTTTCAACCTCTTTCTTTTCCCAATATGGAACACCATTTACATGTTGACGCATTGGAAACAACTTGCTTCTTTCTGCTACTTTTATTTTTTTATATGGAATGAACATTCCTACTATATCTGATACTCCGTAAATATTAACTAATTCTTTTTTCATAAAATCAACACCTTCAGGTTTAATAAAATACACTTTTATTTAATATTAAATAATTTCCTACATTATATCCTGCTTCTCATTTTAAAGCAGGACTCTATGGACTTATCTATATATAAAACCCATTCTCATTAACTAAACCTATTTTTTACATAATTGAAAATGCACCTCATATTTTATCCAGGAGAAAAACATTTTTGGAATGTCGAATGTACACATGGAATAAATAACCTGTAGATAGCTAGCTGGCCAAACTTACCAGACAACCTTATCTTACGTTTTAATCTTGAAATTATTCACTTCTATTACTCCTTCCATAAATTTGCAGTTTGATATTGTATTACCTTCTACTGAAATAATATCTCCAACATTAATATCATTAGATGGTATGCTCTTTGTGAATACTACTATGTGTACTCTTCTCTCTACAATACCTTCTGGATTTACGTCTTCTACAAGCAGCTTCGCTAATACTACTTCATCGTAAAGACTGAAAATTTCAGTTACTTTAGAATCGTGTAAGACTGACACTCCACAATTAATTTCTTCTTCAAACATTTTTCTAACTCCAAATGTTAATACAATCGCTTTTTTAGTTTTATCTGGAGCTTTAGGTGAAGTATTTGAGAAGCAGTTTGATGTGGAAGTTTAGAGAATACTCTACTTTGCGATGTTGAAGTAGAGTATTTATATTGCTGCTGTAAATTAGTTTAATTAAATATTAAAGATTTGTTATCGTGGTAAAATCTCTACAGGTTTAATTTATATATAAAATTTATTGGCCTATCGGAATCCTCAAATAACAGCATTATTTAGCAGCATTTTTAGCTGATAGGGAGGAATCCCCAAAGTAGCAATATTTGTACACGCCCAATGATGCCCTCCTGGAGCCGCTCAGGACGACGAGGTGGATCAAAATATGTGGAGGAGATTGGTGTGGAGAATACGGTAGATTTCAGCTACCGCAGCAGTAACAGCACATTTAGTATGGTTAAATGATGCTGCTAAGATTGAACTTAGAGATTCTACTGAATGGTCGGCTTCTTCAGTGTGATATTTCGGTATTGACCTGGCCCTTCAAATTCGACCATCAATTCCTTTGATAGTTCTACTGCTTCTTTTGAGTTCTTACATTCCTTTGCAATCATTTTTTCATAAGAAAAATATGCAATAACCCAGGTTACTACAACCATTACTCCAGATTTTCCAGAGTTAATGCTTGTTGAAACAGTATCCCAGCATCCAAGTCTTTCACAGATGGCTTGTACTTGCTCTCTACCATACAATATTTTATCCATGTGGTTATCTTATGCTAGTTATCTTGATAAGAAGATTAATGAATCATTTGATATACGTTACTACCACCTTTATTTTTAATATGTTTGTATAATTCTGGAACCACTTCACAAACTCTATCGTTAATCTCATCAATGTAGTTAATATCATCTCCATTACCAGAGTCATCTAATATTTCTTGACCTTTTTCAGTTCCTAGTAACACTATCGGTTCAAATAGATCAGGTTTATCTTTTAAGATAGTTTTCCATTGGTCTTTGAATTTTGTAACACAAACCATAAATCCTTCACACCAACTTGTTGAGCCATAATAATCATCATTAATACTAATATATATTGGCTCAAAATCTCCATTTCTTAATAATTTTACGATATAGTTGTAGTGCCTAAATATGTAATCCACTACTTTGTCTGGTTTATCGTAGTTATTGAAATCAGGAATTTCTTTACCCTCATCCATATCCCAAACCCATTTTATCCATTCATCTTGAGATATTATATCTGGTGTCAATGCAATCCCTGTTAAAAAACCGTCAAGAACGATCAGATCCATACACGATATTGGTGTCGTATCAGACAAAAGAAATTCGTCTAGTTCGTCCTGCTCATCATCAGATAATGGTTTAGATGTCTTTTTGTTCATTGTATTCCTATAAGTTTACTAAGATTCCAACCAGTTAAATGGATCAGATATTGTTTTTATTTCATAAGCCACTCCTATCCTCTTTGGAGATGAGTTTCTCCTCTTCAAAGATTTTCTTACAATTTTAGCAGCTTCTTCTAAATCTTTACAGACATGATACTTCAGTCTTCCAAAGTGGCCAATCCTTCCATTTCTTAAAGTAACTATTAAGTCACCAAGTAGATCCCTTCCGACATTGATGACATAGAATCGGCTGATATTTTTATCTGGATCGCAGGCTCTTAGCTCGATGTAAAACATTTCGCAATTCATTATGATATTTTAAAAGTATTTCTGTAACCCAGCTTGTTTCAATATATCGTTTGCGGTATGTCTTGATTTTATAGTTACAGGAACAGAAAATGTTACACCTGTTATTGGACTAAACCATATTTCATGACTTCCCTTTCCTTGACGGATTGGTAAGCAATTTGCGTCTCGTAGTTGCCTAGTAAGTTCAGAGTAGAGACTGCTTCCCATTAGTGATTCCGTATGGTTTCTGCTCGTTCAGCAGTAATCCTAAATGGTATTGTGGCTGTTTCTTCGTGTAGAAATTGTCCATTTAGTGATAAGAGTTCTGGAATTATCACCTTTGCTTCTTTTATAAGATCATCCAAACTTTCTGATTCAAGACATAAACCTATCACATCGTCGCTGGAAGCTGTCCAAACACTGGCTTCTTCGTCCCAAACGGCAGTTATTCTATACTCTTGCATTTACTGTATCCTCGTATGTTTTATATATATTCTATAACACTCTATTGTAAATATCTTCAACTAATATTTCACATTCAATGGATACTAGAGTCAGCTTATCCTGTAAATTATCTAGCTCTGTTAATATCCATTGCATTCCTTTTTTAACATGATATTCAATATAGCAGCGATCTTGATCTACTAAAATATATTCCTGCAAGCTATCCAGTCGTCTATACAACTCAAACTTCTTACCGCGATCATAGTTACTGGTAGATTCTGATAGCACTTCAATGATAATAGATGGATTTAGAAGAACATCAGTCTCTTCGTCTGAAAACTTTGCTTCTCCACAAAGTGCCGACACATCAGGATAAACATAGTTTGTTTCTTTCACCCTTATTTTCATATCATTAGCGTATGCCTTGCAGGGACGCTTCTTAATTTGCCGACCTATTTCTGTAATCAAATTAAATACGATCAGGTTATGTTTCTCACTTGCACCTGACATTGCGTACAATATACCTTCAACAAATTCACTCTTGTAATCTGCTAGTCTCTCTTTTTTAAGATACTCTTCAGTGGAGATTAAAATATCTGTTCTTAGTTTTGGTAGCATTATGGTTGTGCTTTATTTAGTGTGTTATAGAGGGTGGCGCGGCAGATGTTAAGTATCCTTGCTACTGCTGCTGGACTCTCCCCTTGAGAAATAAGTGTCCTTGCATGTTTTATCTGCTCAGTGGAATAGGGATGATCTTCTACCACCAGCTTCTGCCCCCTCTGTTTGGCTGTTTAAGACCGCTATAGCTTCACTGTGGTCGAGGATGAGCATTCTCCCGTTCTAAGGATGTGTTGAGACCCTTGGTCAGTTCATGTCGCTTAGATACCGCATCATTGATGGTTTCAACGAGGATATTCTGACATCCAGCTTTCTTTAAGCTACAATTATACGGCTTTTCCGGTAGTTGTTTTCCTTAAAAAGTAGGTAACATTGAAGCGGGACGTTGATTTTTGATCTTCGCGGTCTGTTATCCCGAGAGCGGTTGAATCTTGCTTCTGTGATTCATTATCTGGCCATTAAATTACGATTGAGCGAGAATAACACATGGTAGAATCAATCACAAAAAAAGAAAAAACAGAACTAGATTATTGCAGCTTTTGTGGAAAAAATAAATTAGAGGTAAAAGTATTAGTTGTTGGGCCATCTGTTTTTATTTGTGATGACTGTGTTGATGTTTGTAATGAAATTATTAAAGATAAACTTGCATATATTAACGAGAGTAAAGAAAGTTTTTAATATTTTTTATCTACCTCAACTTTATGACTATATTTGCTAATCTTTCAGGATCTTCCTGGACATAAATAGCGGTAGTATTGATGGATGAATGTCCCATCAGTATTTGAAGTTCCTTGATGTTAGCACCGTTATTGAGTAATTTAGTAGCGAAGGTTCTTCTGCCTTCTTCTAAGATTCTGTTGAAATCATCATAATGTATCATTTTAACATGTTTTAAGGGTAAAAACAAAACCTGTCTCAAGAGGCAAGTTTATTAGTCCATCAATTTCAAAGGGTTAAGTGAAAACATGTTAGTTTCTGAAAACTTACATGTTATTAATATTATTATTGTAAATATAAGTATAGTCTATTCGTTACTGCGTAATAGATAGATTTTGTTTATTGTATCTACAGTCCAAACTTATCCGTTACTGCGTAACAGGCAGATCGTTTCACAGTCAGAGTCCCTCTGTAGAAAAACCTTCGTTTGCTGGATTCTGAAGACGTAGTACATCTTGAATTTTAGTTGGAAGATTAAGAATAAATAGCAATATTTCCAAGTTCATCTATGCCGTCATAGATTTTATTTTTGCTTCCATAACTTTGTACGAATATCAATTTGTGGTAGAATTGTTATATGTTGTTAAAATTGCACTTTGGTGATAGGAGTCTGTAGAATTCATTATGTTGATAGTATTGTAATTTGAAAATTTTATCCTAAATTTATCTGATTGCAATTAGTAGAAGATGGTGATGCTATGAAGTCTTTGTTTTTTATCTTAACTTTGGTTTCTACAACTTCGTTTGCCAAAGAAATAGAAGAAGTAAAAAATCTAATAGGAGCTGATTTCTCATTACGGGAAAAACCTCCGCTTATTGAATACTTGCATGATAAGTACAAGATTGCGAAACCAAAACTGAAAGAGATTATACAAGCATCAAAACAAGTTGCAGCAGAATATGATGATATAGATTATACGCTTATTTTAGCTATCATAGAAACCGAATCATCATTCAAGATAAGAGCTATGAGCAGTAAAGGTTGCTCTGGGCTTATGCAAATAAAAAGCAAATGGTTAACCCTGCATGATAATATTAAGAAAGGAACAAACCTTCTCCATACTTACTTGAAGGATCATAAGAATCTAAAGCTAGCTCTTCAGAAATACAATGGAAATCTTAAAGATAGGAAGCATAGATACGCTTCAAAAATACTAAGAAACAAAGTCGTTATCGATTCTTTTACAAAACATGAAGGTGGAAAACTAGAACCAGCTACATGAAATATCTTATCTATACTTAGAACTATTATTTTCTCTCTTGGAGGTACTCATGGATAATACACTCATTATTGGTGCAGCAGTTGGTGTCGTTGTTTTCGGAGGATTGATATGGTGGTATTTTGGATCATCTTCGGATGATTTAACACCAAAGTCAAAGGATGATATTAAAAGGATGCTAGAAGCGCAAGGTTACAAGATAAAAGATATTGATTTTGATGATGGAGAGTATGAAGCAGAGGCTTATAAAGATGGAAAAGAATTTGAGATTAAGTTAGATCGTATGGGTAAGATACTCAAGATTATGGAAGATGATTGAGTTTTTATTATAATTTAAATAATAATACTTACATAACATAAATATTATAACAATTTTCATTGTCACAGGATGCTAGCTCAAGACTATGCACTTTTAGTGCAAGTATTTAATATCTAATGTCTATTGTTTATTTGATAGATGTGTTTTCTAATAATCATTAGAACGGTATTTCTCTTTTTCAGTTGGGAGTACATCTAACCATTTCTCATAGATTTTCCATATCCAAGGCCGACGATTAATGTTAGCTTCTAAGTCTTCTTTTGTCATTCCCAGATTAACAAGACAGATAAACATATTATTGCTCTTATCTATCTCTGTACTGCTATTGTAAATCATCACATTATCTCTAATTTAAGATATAGCTTTTTAACCATTTTATAATTTATTTACATGCCGTGTTGATGTACACGGTAGTATAATAGTACACTAAATAAACATAAAAAACTGTGATTGAGTTAACAATTTCAGTTTTACTATATTATTAATATCTGAATGCACTTATGAACAACACCTTTATTATTATTTTAGATTCAAAATTCACAAGTCAGGTAGGAAGGCTCTGTACAAAAAATGAGAAGGCACCATATCATTACGTTTGACCCGCATTTAAAACCACTTTGTACTAGATCTGAAGTCTCATTTTACTATGTATGAACTTGACACAATAATGCAGTTTAATGGTCAATATACTATACGTTTCTTCGAGCTTAGAAAGTCTTTTCTTGCCATAAACACACATGTAGCTCAGTTAACACTTAAAGAATTATGGGAAATACTTGAATTAAAAAAAGATGAATATAGTATTTTTAGTAATTTTAAAAACAGGGTTATTGAACCAGCTAGATTAGAACTATTAGAAAAAACAGGAAAGTCTTTCACATGGAAGACCATTAAACAAGGAAAGGGAGGAAAGATTGTAGGCGTAAAATTCGTATTTGATTATGATGCAGTCGAAGATAAAAAAATACCTAAAACTGATTCAAAAAAAGAAACACAAACTATTGAATCAAATCAATCAGAATCTGTAATCAATAATAAAGAAAATACAAGCGATACTTTAAGAGAAAATAAACAAGATACTTTAGAAAAATTAATGACTTTTGGCATAAGTGATAGAATGATTCGTTTGATGCTCGAAGAGTACACAGTAGAAAAAATACGGGAGAAGTTAGATCTTCTGAATATAAATGAGAATAGGATTAGTGGCGGTTACCTGCTCCAAGCATTAGATGAAGACTGGAAGGATGAACGGATCGAGCTGGAGAGGAATTATCAGGAAAAATGTCGAAGGGCTGAACAAGTAGCTAGGCGCAAGGCAGAGCTAAAGAAGCTAACTGAAAAGTATGATGTGTTTAG